>RFJG01000004.1 GCA_003694965.1 Methanobacteriota archaeon
GAGGGATAATATATGAGGAAGAACATAGTATTTGTTGCCCTATTGGCATTGTCTGTACTGTTCGCAAGTCCAACAGCAAGCGTTACCGCAGCATTGAGTACCTTGGGAGACTTTGTATGTAATATTTTAGGTACTCTTGTAGGAGTTCTAGTTGTTTTAGCGGCTGTTGCATATGCTGCCGGGCACATAATGGGGCAGGAAACTGGTGCAAGGGCTAAGGTATGGGCGCAGAACCTTCTCATAGGTGCTGGTATTGGTTTGGTAATATACTTAGTTGCGCCTCTTATACTGAACCAGCTTTTGCCTTCAGCAGGAGCAACTTTCAGCTGCTGATTTCTTTTTTATCTTTTTTCTTTTTTCTGGCATTTATGTAGTTGCTACATTACAACATTGTAGCCTTCTTCTCTTAACTCTTGTGAGAATTTCTCCGCCTTTTCCTTCTCACTATGTACTAAATAGAGCTCTTCTGGGTCAGCTTTCTTTATGTAGTCAAGTATCTGGCTCCTGCCTATGTGGGCAGAGAAGTCCAAGTGATGCACTTCGTGCCTTATCTTGACTGCCTTCCCATCTATCATTATCTTGCCCTTATCTTCTAACATCCTGCCATTACTTCCCTCTGCCTGGTAACCGTTGAGTATTATCTTGGAGTTGGGCAATAGCGAGTCTATGTAATAGAGGACTGGGCCTCCGTCCATCATACCAGCTGTTGTTATTATTACAGAAGGCTTGCTTAACGCTTCCTTCCTCTGCCTCGGGCTCTCAACAAGAGTTGAGCCCCTAACAGCATCCTCAAATACATCAAAGTCCCTTAGATAGACGCCGTACTTCAAGTATATCCTCGTTATCTCCCTGCCCATTCCATCAACATATATTGGCAGGCTCTTATCTCTCTTGTAAATAGCGTGCAGGAGTTCTTGCGTTCTCCCTATGGCGAAAGCTGGCAGTAATGCATGGCCTCCATTGTCAAGAGAGTCGTATATGAGTTCCATAAGCTTGTCAACTTCCTTTTCTATTGGAGGATGCTCTTTGTCAGCGTATGTAGTCTCTATCAATAGCTTGTCAGCTTTGCCAGGGTGTTCTAGCTCTTTTTCCAAGAGGCTCCTATAACCAACATCTCCACTATAGACTACTCTCTGTCCTTCTATGTTCACGGATATGGAGGAACTACCTAGTATGTGGCTAGCGTTATGGAACATGAAATCATAGTCTCCATACTGGAGCCTACTACCATAGAGTGCGGGATACCAATTTTTCTCTGCCTTTTCCATGGCTTTGTAGTGGAAATGGTCTTCTATCCCCTTCAGTTTTGCCAACTTTATACTGTCTTTCCATAGGACTTTTGCTATGTCCAGCGTTGGAGGGGTAGTATACCATATAAAGCGATGCTTTCTGTAGAGCCAAGGCAAGTAACCTATGTGGTCAAGGTGGCCGTGGCTTACTAAGCATAGGTCTATAGTATTAACTAGCTCATAGGGGTTTCTTGGATATTGCGGGAGCTCCTGGCCTTGTAATTTTATACCATAGTCAAGGAGGAGGTTGCCCTCCCTGCTTTTTATGAGGTAGGCGCTCCTCCCAACTTCACCAACAGCACCGAGCGCTTTTATCTCCATTATTAGAGGTCACCCACTCTTCTCCTGAGCTTTATCTTAAGCCTTCTCCTCTTTTTCTTGACCCATTTCCATCTCATCCTTCCTTTCTTTTTCCATTTTCTTGGTCTATCTCCCATAAAAATCACCTAAAAACCTTTGAGGCTCTTGTTGAGCTCCTTAAGGTCTGCTATTATGTGCTTGAGCGCTCTTTGCAATACAGTTTTGGCATCTACTTGCCCTATTGTCTCAACCCTTATTGTGTAGCTTCCATCATCTTCCAACTTATAGGATGCTATCGCTGTCTGGAACTTGGAGTGCTCCCTGCCTATGCCAAGCTTGACATAACCCTCAAGGCGGAGGCTCTGCCCTTCTGCTAGCTTAACTAGTGGTATCTTTTCAATAGCCACCTTAACTTTCTCATTGTTGGAAGCTAAGTCATCAGAATAGACAGTAGCGGGCCCGACAGCATCAAGGTAAAAACCAACCTCCTCTGCCTTTATGTTCTCATTTGGCATCGTTATAGGTATTTGTCCTATCCTGTTAGCTATGTACTCATCAAAGAAAGCAGTCCTGTTCTCATATATCATTACCTTGTCTATAGCCAGTGTCGGAACTCTCGCCATGCTGTAACGCCTTATAGTGTTGGCGAACCTCGGAGTGCACTTAAGAGAGAAGACGATGTGGGAAGGCTCTTTTTCTATTATTTTTGCCTTCATGCTATACCCTCCTTCCTCTTCTTCCACCTTTCTTTCTCATGGAGTCTGTTGGAAGTGGCGTAACATCTTCTATCTTTACTATCTTAAGACCAGACCTTGCCAACATTCTTACAGCTGCTTGAGCGCCAGGTCCTGGTGTTTTGCTCTTATTGCCCCCGGGAGCCCTTATCTTTATTACTATCCTCTCAACTCCCTTGTTCTTGAGTTCTTCCGCTAACTTCACAGCTGCCTGCATTGCTGCGTATGGCTTACCCTCTTCCCTGTCAGTGTCTACAACAGTGCCACCGGACTTCCAAGCAAGCGTCTCAGCGCCACTTAAGTCCGTAGCAGTCATTATGGTGTTGTTCTTAGAAGAGAGAATCCTTATTACTGCTGTCTTTACCATTATTCCTTCACCTCTTTGGTTCCTGCCTCTACGGGCTTTTCAACAGGAGTTTCCTCTTTCTTTTCTTCTTTGTTCTCTGCTTCTTCTGTTCCTTTTGCATCCTCTTTTTGCTCCTGTTCTTTCTCCTCTTTTTTCTCTGCCTTTTCTTCGCTCTCTTCCTGCGTTACTTGCTTGAATACATTCTTCGCATCCTTGTAATAGCCAATCTTATCTTCCAGCTCCTTTGTCACTGTGAAACTCGGAGATGTAACTCTTGTTCCATCAACTGCTATGAAGCCGTGCGTTATGAGCTGCCTTGCTTGTTTCATCGTCTTAGCAAGACCTCTCCTAACAACTTGCGTTTGCAGTCTCCTCTCAAGTATGTGCCTTATGTTAAGAGAGAGTATGTCATCAACGCTTGAACCTTCCTCAAGTATGTTGAGCCTAGCAAGTTTTTTGAGGACCTTCCTTATGAGGAGTTCTCTCTCTTCTGGGGGCAGAGCGAGGCTTTTCCTTGCTTCTCTCCTAATCCTCCTGAGTTCTCCTCTCGCTATCCACACCTCTCTTGTGTTCTTAAGGCCATAGTCTGTCCTGAGTTTTTTCTCCTCCTCTATCCTATCCTTTTCCCAGAGCTTCTTGGGCCTCTTATACTTTTTGCTTAATTTTCTAGGGTCTCCCATCTATAGCACCTCACTTCTTCTTCTTAGTAACACCCATGGCAATTCCTTTCCTGCCGGTGTTTCTCGTCTTCTGACCCCTAACTTTCTGTCCCTTACTGTGTCTGTAGCCCTGCCAGCTCCTGCTCCTCTTCTTTGCCTCTATGTCCTGCCTAAGGGAGAATTGCAAGTCGTTCATTATGACGTGCTTGTCCTCTCCGCTTATTCTGTCCTTGTTCCTGTTAAGCAGGAAGAGTGGCAATGAAGAGCCATCTATAGCGAACAATACCTTGTCTATTTTCTCTATCGTTTCATCATCGAACTGACCAACCTTGTCAGTCCCGCGCACACCAACCTTTGTTTCAAGGAGCTTTGTGATGCCTTTAACTACTGTATGGCCTATCCCCTTGATCCTAAGGAGAGCCTTGTTAAGAGGGACATCACCAGTGATATCCTTCCCAGCAAGCCTCACTATGCCACGCAAGTTCTCGTCCTTCGCGGCCTTTACCTTAGGTGAGGATTTTGGCTTCTTCACAGTAGCTGTGGCCTTCTTTGCTTTTTTTGGTGCCGCACCTTTCTTTGTTTTTGCTTTTGCCATAAACTCACCCATATCGCCAGGGGTGGGATTTTCGGCTAAATGCTTTCGAACCCACAAGCCCTTGCGGGCACACGCTCTCCAGGCGTGCGCGTTAGCCTGGTTCCGCCACCCTGGCGAAGCTTAACTATTATTCAACATAACCTTTTAAAGCCTACACTACTCTGCTTTCTTTATTGCTCCTTATTACTCATTACCAATATTGCTCATTATTCTAGTGATAATTCCTCTCCTTCTTTTAGCACAACAACCTCTCTTGTGCACATATCCCTGAATGCCAGAGGGTTAGCTTCTATCTGAGGGAATGTGTTGTAATGCATAGGGACAGTTATCTTTGCTCCTATGGCCTCTGCTGCCCTCGCAGCCTCAACAATGTCCATAGTGTAAGTGCCCCCTATGGGTAACATGGCAACATCTATCTTAAACCTCTTCCCTATCCCCGCCATCTCACTAAAATATGATGTGTCCCCTGCGTGGTATACTGTCTTACCAGCTATCTTAACAACAAAACCCATAGGACTGCCCATAGAGGAGGAGTGTATGGCAGGCGTTCCGAACACTTCCAAACCATCAACATTGAACAAACCTCCTATGTTACATCCCACGCTGTTTGCGCCATTTTCGGCTGCATAATTAGCTAACTCATAAATTGCAACTATCTTACTTCCTTTTTCCTTGCTAATCCTTATGGCATCAGCTATTCCGTGATCGTGGTGGTCGTGGCTCACAAAAATAACATCAGCTACTATGTCTTTCCTGCTTGCCTTAGGGTTTCCTTCTAACCAAGGGTCAAAAGCAACCCTTTTTTCTTCCTCTTCATCTTCAACGAGGAAAGCGGCATGACCCAACCACGTAATTTTCATCCTATCAATTTGCTTGTGCACTACCTTTTTAATCATTTATCATGACATAGCTCTTAGGTGATTCAATGAAAAGACTATTTTTAGTGTTCTCTTTGGCATTTCTCCTATTGGCTGGTTGTACTACCATCCCCTCTCTTCAGCAACCTTCCAATGGAGTTGCCAACACGTCTATAGCTAATAATATAGACAAGGCCAAAGTTAGTGAAATAACATCGCTCTTCAACGACCTCTCAGCTCTCCAAGGTGGCTCTCCTACATTGAAGGAGAAGAGCGTAGAGAATGTCCAACTCATAAAAATAGTGTATGATGTTAATGGAAACAGCGTTGAGGTTTATGTAACTCCAGATTACAATAACATTATAATACCAAATGGAGGCAAGGCACTATCAAAGACAGACCTCAAGAATTTCGTAGAGCAGGCAAAGAAAGCAAAGGCAACCCAAGGAACACAGCAAACAGTTCCTGACAATGTTGCACCAGCTTCAACCGCCCCATATGAGGGCAACGGTTCCGTAACAGTCATAGAGTTCAGCGATTTCCAGTGCCCATTTTGTGGCTCTTTCTATGCTAACACATATGGCTCTCTCAAGAAGGACTATGTAGATTCGGGCAAGGCAACATTTTACTACATGAACTTCCCTCTCAAGAGCATACACCCCTATGCGGAGAAGGCAGCAGAAGCAGCATCCTGCGCTCAGGAGCAGGGCAACGACTTTTTCTGGGCGATGCACAACCTCTTGTTTGAGAACCAAGCTAACCTTAGCGTAGACAACATAAAGAAACTAGCTTCTGGAATAGATGGATTAGATACAACGGCATTTGAGAGCTGCTTGGATAGTGGCAACAAGAGCAGCTTAGTTTCCAGCGACCTCAACACAGGACTCTCCTTTGGAGTTACGGGGACGCCAACCTTCTACATCTACAAGGAGGGCCTTCCATCAGACAAGGAGAGCGCAGTTGAGGCAGCTGCCCAAAGTGTTGGAGCCACTACATTCAAGGACAAGAGTGGCAAGTTAGTCGTTGTCCTTGTTGGAGCACAGCCAAAGAGCGCTTTTGACACTGTGTTGGCTGCTTTCAACAACTAAGGCTTGTTTGCCTTTTTCTTTTTTATTTTCCAATCTTCAAGAAAGAGGCCAGCGCCGGTCGCCCAGCGCTGGCAAGGTAGCCAGTCCCCCCACCCAAAAAAGAGTGGTAATATTATTAGTGGCAGGATAGCTATTTAAATCTTTTGTCTTTTTGTTATAATTAGAGGTAGTCTTTGTTGGACTTACCTGCTTGTGCCAACTTTTCCAATTATTTTATGGCACATATGTGCTATGCTTTTTAAACCCTTTTAAGAAAAAAAGAACAGAGCAACTCTTAGGTGATTGAATGTATTATGTTGTTAAAGCAAAGGAGAAACTGAGGGTCCCTCCCCAGTTTTTCAGGAGAGAAAAGAACGAGGCCATTAAGGATGTCGTCAAGGAGCACTACGCCAGGAAGGTTAGCAAGGACTTTGGCTATGTCATAAGCGTGTTAGATGCGAAGGCAGTTGGGAAGGGCCTTGTAGCTCCAGGAGACCCCAACATATACTACGATGCAGAGTACTCCCTACTTACATTTAACCTCGAAATAAATGAGGTTGTCCTCGGCGTTGTCAGGGAAACGATAGATTTCGGGGCATTTGTCAACATAGGCCCATTTGAGGCACTCCTGCATATTTCCCAAATATCCAAAGAGAAGTTTACACACGACAAGAAGAGCAGAGTCTTACATAACAGGGATAAGAGCAAGACGCTCAAGAAAGGCGATGTCATAGTTGCTAAGATCTCCTCAGTTAGTATGAAGGACAATGTTACTGATGTCAAGATAGGCCTGACAACAAGAGATGTTGGTTTGGGTAAGTTGGATTGGTTGGTTGAGAAAAAGGCAAAGAAAGGGGGTAAGAAGAAATGAAAGCTTGTAGGAATTGCAGGCATATAGTAAAGAATGCCTCAAAGTGCCCTCTTTGTGGCTCAGAAGAGCTAACTGAGAAGTACTTCGGCTTCGTTGTAGTGATAGACCCGGAGAAGAGCGAGCTCGCTAAGAGCTTAGATATAAAAACCCCTGGTGAGTATGCATTATTGGTAGAGTAGTGAGGTGCAATAAATGGGAAGAGGAAGAGAACCTTTGGTAACTTGCGACAAGTGCAAGAGGCTTGTTCCTAGAGACAAGGCAGTCCAGACAGTCAAGGGAATGCGTTTTGACCTTGGAGAGCAGACAGATGTTGTTCTGGACATGACTGGAAGAGTTGTTAGCTATTGTGTTAGCTGTGGAAAACACTTGAAGATATTCGAGAAGAATAAGAAGAGGGC
>RFJG01000070.1 GCA_003694965.1 Methanobacteriota archaeon
ACTAAAGTTTGGAGTAAGTCCGGTGTAAACTTGTCATTATGGAGAAGAGATCCAAGGGAATGGAAAGCTAATTGTACAGATTGCGGAGTTACATTGCAAGTTATCTCCTTAAATATTTTTGAGAACTGCCCAAACAATTCAGCAGGTTGCTTTGCCAAGCTTCGTTGGAAGTTTTTATTTAGGAGGATTGCATTAAGAATAGAAAAGGCTTCTTCTCTTGCTTTCCCAAAAGTTTTCTTTGTTATGGTATTGAATATTGTGGAGAGGTGCATCGCTAGCTGCTCAGACGGTTGTCCCAACCAACTTGATGTGAAATTCTTATCAGATAAGATCAAAGTTAGATATACGAAAGCTGCTTCTCTTCCTTCTCTTAACGTATTACTCACCATTGTAGCAAACAAAGGGTTCCAGTAATCCTCTATCCAGCTTGCTTGGAAGCCCTTTTTTGAGGTGAAGGAAAGTAAAGCAGAAAAGGCCCAAAATGCTGTCCAGTCTTGTGTTTTCTCAGCGATTTCTTGAATGGCTGGGATTAGCTCTTGTGTGAAGTTCTTGCTGGAGAGGATGGAGTTGAGAGTATTCAAAACATCTTCCCTTGCCCTTCCAGATGCACAGTCTTTTATTCTGAGTTCTAACGCTTTTATTCTCTCTTCTAAGACATCTTTTTTCGGAAAGCCCGCTTTCTTTGTTTTCTTGCTATGTTGCGTTGGCTTTATTGCCTTCATGTATAATATTATGGTGTAAATAGTTTAAATGAGTATTTCCATTAACCTCTATTGGATAGGATGGATTGCAGCTCCTCCACATCAACACGATTTCCGTAGTCTCTCATTATCTCTTTCATGCCCTTGCCACTCTCCACAAGACTCTTAAGCTCCTCTTTAGTAAGTTTGCCAAGAGAGTCTATTATTCTCTCCTTGCTCTCTCCTTGCTCGAGCATCTTAATGGCTGGCTCTATGCCTCTCTTTGCTATTAGCCCCTCTTTATACATCATCAATGCAGCAGTTATGTTCTCTTCTCTTGGCTCTCTGGATAGCTCTCTCCTTATCTTAACCCTAGTGTCCTCTAAGGTTATCGCCACCAGCTTTGGCTCTATTTCCTTAGAGAGTTCTTCAAACAAACTAAGGTTCCTTCCCTTGACTATTTTGTAGGCAAGGTCCTTGTTAAGCAGCTTGCTAAGCCTCTCAACTTTCTTGTCAAAGCTCTCCACTAAAGACATAGCCTCATCAAGGAGCGGCCTTATCTCTATGTGTGGCACATCTGTTTCTGGATACATCCTAGCCCTGCCAGGCAAAGGCCTGAGAAAAGAGCTCCCACCATCTGGCAATGCTTTCCTCGTCTCCTTCGGGACTTCCCTCATATTAAGCCTGGTTGCCGCGAAATTCAGCGCTGCTCTTGCCTTATTCTCTTCTGCTATGACGATGATGAAGGCATCGTCCTCATTGCAGGAAAGGCTCTTCTCAACAGCCTCCTTATCTATGCCATACTTACTCATATCCTCATCTGAGTGTATGATGCCACCAACACCAGCCATTTTGGCATAGTCGCTGACCTCGCTACCATAACGGCGCGTTCCAACTTTCCTGCCAAGGAAACCTGCGTGCCCCTCTACTCTCATAGCAAGAGCAACACAACCAGAGGATAAGGCCTTTTTTATGAAATTAGCGTTAGCCCCTCTCACTACGTCCGAAACATCAACTGGAGAGCTCTCTATTTTCGGAAGAGGCCTCAACTCCTCCAATAGAGCAATGAGGTCCTCCTGCCTTCTTATCTCATTATCAACCCACTTGGGAAGGGTAGCTAAATCCTGAGCTCCCTTTATCTCTACTCGGGCCCCTCCTTCTATGCTTATGTTGAGGTCCTGTCTTATCGTCCCTATGCCTCTTGATGCATAGCCAGTGCTCCTCAATAATAGGCCTATTGCCTCGGCAACTTCCTTGCAATGAGCCCCGCTCTTTATTGTTGGTTCTGTTGCTATCTCAATAAGAGGTATGCCAAGCCTGTCAAGACGGAACTGCCCATCTCTCATAATACCAGCACTCTCCTCCTCCAATGCTATGCTCTGTATTGCTGTCTCCCCACTTGCAGTGTTGATCGAACCCCCCATAGCGAGCAAGGCAGTTCTCTGGAAACCAGAAGTATTGCTCCCATCTATTATCATCTTCCTCATAAAGATGGCATAGGGGAGTATATCCATATGGAGTTGTAAGGCTATGTTGAGCGCTACTAGTAGGGCTTCTCTGTTGGGCTCCCTTGGCGGTTCTTCGTCAAGCTCAACTAGACATACGGACTTGTCATTGTAGAAGTAGTTAAATGATGTCCTCCTTTTCTCCTGCATAAGGGCAGCAACATCAACCTCCGAGAGCTCACTCTTTATGGCCTTCAACTCTCTGTATATGCTATCGAGGTTAAGTGGCTCATCAAGAGAAGCTGAACAACCACAGAAAAGCTTCCCTGTGTTAATCCTCTGGTGTATCTCTAAGCCTATCTTGACATTGCTAGCCATAGACGCGTTTTATATGAGAAGGTTTTAATATTTGTTGCAACCGGCCTCATAGCTCTCTATTTAGAGAGAGTAGCATGTGCTCCATCCTCTTTTCTTGAGAGAGCGATGAATAGTAGTAGGTTTCATCAAGAGTTGCCCTTGCCACCAATTGCACAACAGTTCCTGGCCTTATCCTTGCTGTCCTCCCTTTCCTCTGTATGCTCCTTTTAGCGGAAGGAACAGCATCATAAAAAATAACGTGGTCAACAGAAGGTATATTTATACCCTCCTCACCTATTGAGGTTG
>RFJG01000071.1 GCA_003694965.1 Methanobacteriota archaeon
ATGTCAAGGAAATCACTAATATTGATGTTAAGGATGTGGCTGTTAGGATAAGGAAGGCAGTAGGGAAGAGGAAAAGAGCTGCCATAGTTGAGAAAGCCAAGGAGCTCTCTTTGCGCGTTCTCAACCCTGGAAAAGTGGCGAATGCGGGTGGAGTGAAGAATATCGGAGGTGCTAAGGAATGACGATGAGGACTATAAGGAGGCTCGCAGCATCAATACTCAAAGTCGGCAGGAACAAGATAAGGATTCTTGATGAGAAGAAGGTTAGCGGAGCAGCAACAAGAGAGGATGTCAAGCAGCTAATAACAGAGAAGGCTATAACAAAGGCTGTTGCCAAAGGCAAGAAGAAGAAAGAGAGCAGGAGGCAGGGCCCAGGCAGGAGGAAAGGAACTCCTAATGCAAGGAAGAACGAGAAAGAGAAGTGGATGGAGAGAGTGAGGTCATTGAGGAAATACTTGAGGCAGTTAGTTGCTGAAGGAAAGGTTCCCAAGGAGATGAGCAGGAGCCTCTACATGAAGATAAAGGGGAACCAATTCAGAGGTAAGAAGGCATTCTACAACTATCTCAAGGATGCCAAAATAATAAAGGAGTGATATTTATGGGAAGAGCAACATCACCAGCATATAAGATGTCTTTTAGGAGGAGAAGAGAGGGCAAGACAGTCTATGAGAAAAGGCTCGCCCTTGTCAAGAGCGGGAAGCCGCGCCTCGTTGTAAGGAGGAGCAACCGTTCTGTCATAGCTCACATCGTTGAGTTCGGCGAGAAAGGAGACAAGACAGTAGTTTCTGTTGGCAAAAAGGAATTGCAAAAACTTGGATGGGAAGTTAGGAGGAACACACCAACAGCTTACTTGGTCGGCCTTCTTGCAGGAAAGGAGGCACTTGCCAAAGGCATAAAAGAGGCTGTTCTTGATATAGGTCTCAATACCCCTACCAAGAATGCCATAGTGTTCGCAGCAGCCAAGGGAGCTAGCGATGCTGGCCTTAACCTCAATTTCAACGGAGAGTTGGATGAGGGAAGGATAAAGGGGGAGCATATAGCAGCACACGGCAAGGCAAAGAATGCCAAGGAAGTGCCAGCTCTTTTTGAGGAGCTGAAGGCAAAGATATTAAAGGCGTGATATTAAAAGGAGGTTATGATTATGGATGTGAATTGGGAACCAAAAACAAAACTCGGCCTCGCTGTCAAGAACGGCGAGATAACGAGCATAGACTCCATACTAATGCAGGGTAAGCCCATAATGGAGGCTGAGATAGTAGATGTCTTGTTGCCAGACCTCAAGTCAGAGACGATGGAGTTGAGGATGACACAGAGGGTTACTGACTCTGGCAGGAAAGGCAGCTTCAGAGCCGTTGTTATCGTTGGGGACGGCCAGCACTATGTTGGCGTCGGCGTTGCCAAGGCAACAGAAGCAGCCAAGGCCCTTAACAAGGCACTTGAGCGTGCGAAGAGGGCAATCATAAAAGTTCCATCTGCATGTGGCTCTTGGGAGTGCCAATGTGGAGGCCACCACTCCATACCTAAGGCAGTGAGTGGCAAGGAGAGCTCCTCATTTGTTGAGATAAAACCAGCTCCACGTGGTGTTGGCTTAGCTGCCAACGATACTGTCAAGAAAGTCTTGCAGATGGCAGGAATAAGCGACGCTTGGGCAAAGGCAAGAGGTTCTACCAACAATGTTTATAACATGCTGCTGGCGACATTAAAAGCCTTGAACTCTCTTAACAGGAGTTGATACTTATGGAGAATGGAGATCTTATTGCAATCGTAAGGGTAAGGGGGATAAGGAACATAAAGCCAAGGATAAGGAGAACGCTTGAACTCCTCAAGCTTCACAAACCAAACCACGCCGTGATACACAAGCTAAATCCCTCATTGAGGGGAATGCTCATAAAGGCAAAGGACTACATAACCTTTGGTAGGATAGAAGAGAGCACTTTCAAGGCACTCCTTGCCAAGAGAGGGCATATGGGCTCAAAGAGACTTACCAAGGAGCAGGCAGAGGAGGCATTCAAGCAGTTCGTAGAGAAGGGAGAGAGGCTATACGAGCCCGTGTTTAGGCTCCACCCTCCTAGGAAAGGTTGGAAGAACATAAAGAGGCCCTTTACTGTTGGCGGAGACCTGGGCAAGAGGAGCAACATGGATGAGCTCCTCAAAAGAATGATGTAGGTGCATACTTATGCCAAGAAGAAGAGAAAAGAAGAAGGTATCGTTAAGAGGCCACAGAAGGCATGGCCATGGTAATGTTAAGAACAGGAGAGGTTCCGGGAACAGAGGAGGCAGGGGCAACGCTGGCCTCAAGAAGCACAAGTGGACATACACAGTTAAGTTCTTACCAGACCATTTTGGCTCAAAGGGTTTTGTTAGGCAGAGCAAAAAAGATGCTCTTCCAACTATAAACCTATGGCAGATAGAGAACATGGTCAACAAGGGAGAGCTCAAGAAGGACGGTGATTACTATGTCTTTGAGTTCAAGGGCAAGGTCCTCGGAACTGGTAAGATCAACAACGCCCTTAAGTTGAAATGCACTTCCATATCTGAGAAGGCAAAGCAGAAGCTTGAGGCAGCAGGCGGTTCTGTGGAGGAACTCTGAGGTGTAGTTGTTGCTAACTGCAGTCTTTGAACTCCTCTATAATGTTTCTAGGAAACTTCCACAGGTTGAGCAGCCTAAGAGGATATTGTCCTCAAAGGAGAAGCTAATGTGGACAGTAGCTATACTGTTAGTTTACTTCCTTCTCTACAATGTCACTGCATTGGGGGTAAAGGAGTCTGTTGGCCTAGCTGATGTCTTCCAAGTGCTTACTGCTTCAAGGCAGGGCAGCTTACTTGCTTTGGGTATCGGGCCCATAGTTATGGCAGGTATCTTTATACAGCTTTTCTCAGGAGGTGGCCTCTTAAACCTTGACCCGCACAACCCAGAGACGCAGAAGAAGATATTGGGGGCGCAGGCAACATTAGCCATAGTCATAGCAGTGTTAGAAGCTGTTATATTTACTCTTGGCTATGCCAATAATGGGCAATTTGCTCTAACTCCGACTATGCCAGTAATATTGTTCGTTGTTTTGCAGCTTGCTCTTGGTGCCATAGCAGTCATATATATGGACCAGATAGTCACTAAGTATGGCATAGGTTCAGGTATAGGACTTTTCATAGCTGCAGGAGTTTCTTATGGCATAATACTGGGAGTTGGCTATACTCTATTTGGAGATGCGGGCATAGTATCAGCAGTAGCAGATGGAGGGATAGAGGGCCTTTCCAATGCTTTCATACAATTCCTTCCTTTCATAAGCACTGCCATAGTTTTCTGGTTCGTTGTCTATGGTGAGAGTGCCAAGGTTAAGATGCCCCTGAGCATACCCGGAGCTCACAAGCCATTAGAGTTGCCTTTCTTCTATGTTTCTAACTTGCCCGTAATATTCGCTGCTGCCTTGCTCATTAATGTTCTCCTGATATCGCAGTCCCTTATTTCAACCCCATTAACGGAGTCTGGCCCTAGTTGGCAGCACTATCTTGGAGGAATATTGTTCATGATGACTCCTGTATATGCTGGCTTCAACATACCTCAATACATTAATGACATGGCCAACGGCGTAACTCCCATACTTGGCCTGCCTCAATGGTTACATGCTATAACATATGTCATTACATTAACTCTCTTGTCTGTCTACTTCGGTAAGTTTTGGGTAGAGATGAGCCCACAGCAGAATCCCAAAGAACTTGCGGAGATATTGTCGCAACAAAACATAGCCATAAGAGGGCATAGGTCCGATAAGAGGTTCATAGAGAAGAAGTTGGAACAATACATATGGCCCCTCACTGTTGCCGGTTCTCTTGGCGTTGGCCTCCTTGCAGGAGTTGCCAACCTCATGGGAGCATACGGGACTGGGACGGGTATATTACTCACTGTTGGCATATTGTTCAGGATGGTTGAGGAGCTCAAACAAACCCTCTCCGTCCACTACCCAAACATTGCCAAACTCCTATTCGGTGGTTAAATATGGACCGTGTATTAATAGCAGGCGTTCCAGGAGCAGGGAAAACAACCGTAATCAACAAGCTCAAGGATTATGTTAGTAACCTCAACATAGTCAACTACGGTACTGTGATGTTTGAGATAGCAAAGGAGAAATACTCCGTAGAGAGCAGGGACCAGCTCCGTAAGCTCTCTCCAGAAGTGCAGAGGGAGTTACAGAAATTGGCAGCAGAGAAGATCTACAAGATGGAGGGAGACCTTGTCATAGATACGCACCTTGCGATAAAGACGCCAAAAGGTTATATGCCTGGTTTTCCTGCGGAGCTCCTTTCCTTGATAAATCCGGACATACTCGTCCTCATAACTGCCCAGCCAGAAGAGATATGGGAGAGGAGGAGGAGAGATGAGGCAAGGACAAGGGATATGGACTCTCTCATAGATATAATACAGCACGAGCGTGTTAACAACGCCTACCTTATGGCATACTCTGCAATCTCGGGCTCCTATGCCCTCATAGTAAGGAATGAAGAGGGCAAGCCAGAAGAGGCAGCTAAGAGGATTGCGAGGTTATTTGAATGAGCTTCTCTTTGATTGTCTATGCTGTTATAGCCTTAATATACACTGTGTTAGCATACTTCCTGAGTAGGAAGTTCGTTGATTTTGAGAAGACAAAGAAATTCCAAAAAGAGATGAAGGAGATACAGGAGGAGTTCAAGAGGGCGCACAAAGCTAACGACATAAAGGCAATGGAGGAGATAAATAAAAAGCAACTCGAGAAATCCAAGCAGCTCCCAAGCTTGATGAAGGAGCAGTTTAAGATGTCGGGCATAACAATAGTTATATTCCTGGCAGCTATTTTCATAATAGGCATTATAGACCCCTCTGTTGCTGATGATGTTAACCTATCTTTCGTTAATGGGACTGCAATTGTGCCTTATTCCCCCGGCCTACATGTCATAAATTACGATATGAAGATAGACGGCAGGGAGGTCAAGGGAGAGCTAGCATACACTAC
>RFJG01000072.1 GCA_003694965.1 Methanobacteriota archaeon
ACTCTCTCCTCTCCAACAGCAACTTCACACCAGACTTACTCCCACTTTTAACAATATTTTTACAAGACCTGAAAGAAAGAAAACTAGTAGACAAAATAGAAGAGATAAAAGAGGCACTAGAGAGCAACCCAGTTCTCTTCCAATACCTCAAGCAAGTTCCACAAGAGCACCTAACAGCAGCTGTCAATGGCTGTGATGGAGAAAAAGTGGGGAGTCTATTTAGGCAGCTATGATTTTAAACATTTCTTACAATTGATTATAACATGGACATACCAAAAACTTCTGTGCTTAGATTAAGAAAAAGCACCAACATGAGATTGCCTATGCACAAGTATTACTTCTATAATGTAGATACTAACTTAGGAGGTGTAGACTCATTTATCAGTAGTTCTACAAGCAACTTATTCAGGAACTTAAAAGCCATATTTGAAGAGATTAATGAGCAAAAGGGAAGAGCGTCTGGAAAAGAAGGAAATCCTTATGTTGTGCCCAACCTCCCTCTAATGAGGAGTTTCAGGAAGGTCTGCGAGACACTCTCTCATATGACCAAAATTGACTTTTCAAGAATTCAAGAAATTGTTGAGCGAGTCTCATTAGATTGCTATGATTCTGAATTTGTAAAAGACTACTTTGAGTTGTTGGAGAATGAACTTCCTTTACAACCAGGAACTCTTGATTACATATACTTTAAGGTTGGTGGGGATGCGTACTTAACTTCTCTAATCTTCTCCACTACTTTGGAGAGGAGTAATAAGATAATGCTACCTAGGTGTGATGTAGATAATCCTTTTGAGGACAGAGAAATAATGGGGGTCCTCATAAGTTTGGATATCCTTATCGAGAATTTAGTGAAATTCGAGACTATCCATCGCCTAAATAAACTTAGATTTAGCAACTACAATAGGGCTCATGTTGTTCTTATGACACATGATATGTATGAATCCATTGAATCAGCCATCCACAACTTAGTAAATCTCGTAGAATTAGATTCCAATGGCAGGGATCTTGTCCCCTGCTCTACTGCCCGTAGTAAGACCACCAGTTAGAAAGCTCCTTTTTCTTAAACATCTTAGCATAGAGGTAGCCGACAGCTATCCCGCCAAGATGGGCGGCAGATGCTATTCCAGAAGCTGCATTAAAGACCCCAAAGAACTCAAGAACGACCCACAGTATGAGAGCGTCTCTCATCAACATAGGTATAAAGAATACAAACACTCGTAAGTCGGGAAAAAAGACAGCAGCTGCTGCCATAACCCCATATATTGCCCCGCTCGCCCCAAGAGCCGGTAATGGAGGAACTATTCCCATAACTATGCTAAGATAGTAGAGGATGCTCCCGCCAATACCAGCTACAAAAAAGAGTTTCAAGAACTCCTTACTGCCTATTCTATTCTCAACTATGCCTCCAAACATTATGAGGGCAAAGAGGTTGAAGAATATGTGCCCAACCCCTCCGTGCAGGAATATTGATGTTACGAAACGCCAAGGCTCTGTTAATGCCTTCGCTGGACTGAATATAAGAGCTTCTGTATAACCCGGGATAGCAATCTGCAATAAGAAAGATGCTATTATAATACCCGTTAATACCTCTACCATTCTCATAATAACTCCTCTCAACCCTACTCTATATAAATGACACTACTGTCGGCTCTTACCAAAATAAAAAATAATTAAGCGGTTACACAGGCCTTATGTGTCCCCATTTTGCTAATGCTTCTGCTAACTCTTTGTGCTTCTTTGCATAGACATCAACAGGGATTCCCTTGTGATAAGCTTCTACTGCTTGGACAACTGCCTTAGCTCCTGCGTGCGCTCCCTTTGGATGGCCAAGAGTGCCTCCGCCAACTTGTATTACCATATCGCTTGTCTTGTATATGTTAAACATATAAGCTAGTATTCCTGGATGCAAGCCACCAGAGGAGACTGGCATAGTGCTCTTTATTTTTCCCCAATCCTGGGCCATCCTTATACCTTTCACTTCTCCAACTTTCTTTGAGAGTAACATATCCTTCATTGCCAATATCTCTTTTTTATCACCTTCCAGCTTCCCTATGACTGTTCCAGTGTGTATTTGGTCAACGCCCGCGAGCCTTGCCAGCTTTGCCAAAAACAACATCGTCATCCCGTGTCTTCTATTCCTAGTAAACATTGCATGCATAGCCCTATGTCCGTGGATGGCCATCTTGTAGTCGTGCGCGAGCTCGCTAGCAGTCATAACTGCCGGGAACCCAGCTAGCACCACATCTATCATAAAATAACGGAACCCGTGGTCGTGCACATACTTTATCCTTTCCGCCATCGTCTTTAGATCTCCTGATGTTATGTTTATGAATGCATCCTTGACATCTCCTGTCTCTTTCTCTGCCTTATCTCTCCTCTTTGCCATGAGCCTAACCCTTTGCTTGAATTGGTTGAAGCTCTGATTAGTCAAGTTCTCATCATCCTTTATACAGTCTATCCCTCCAGTCCATATCTCATAGCTTAATTCAGCGTGCTCCTTGTGCGTAAATCCAAGTTTGGGTTTTATCACTGTTGAGGTTATGGGCCCTTTTCTCCTCTTGAATATCCTCCTTATCGCCTCCTTTCCATAGACGGGGCCCTTAAAATCCCTTATCCACTCCCTTGGCAGTGTTGCATCTATGAGGCGGAGGTTCTTAACTGCTTTCATCCCCATTATGTTGCCAGCTATCCCGGAGAGGAGTTGGGGGATACTCCTTTTTTCCCATAGCTCAAGAGGGTAATCTATGTATGCGGTGTCCTTATTCCACTTATAGACAATGGCTTTCAGCTTTTTCAAGTTCTTTGGCATCCTTGGCATAGTCGTCCAAGTCCCTACAGAACTCTCGCTCGCTATCCTTCCAAGGACTTCCTTGGCTGGCATCCCTCTCTCTCCCTCATAGTGGAAGAGAGCAACTACATCCTTTTTCTTTGGTTTGTGCTTCCTATCAACGAATTCATCATACCAGTCTATTTTCTTACCTTTGCCTTTCTTTCTACTTTTTTTAGAGACATCTGCAACCGTTGCCTTGCTTTTTTTGCCCACCATAGTTCCCTATCCACTCCTTCATTTATAAATCTAACTTGTGTGTTGGTCTTCTTTTGTGTCAGTAAATCCTGCCTCGTGTATTGTGGCAATTATGGCAATGGAGGAGATTTTATAAAAACATACTTCCCATAGGTTTTTGATGGGAAGAATAGCTGCCAAGAAAAAAGGTCAAGTTGCTCTTGAATACCTCATAACTTATGGTTGGGCTATCCTCCTCCTCGGAGTTGTAATTTCTGTAATCGCCATATACAGCCAGAATGTTGACACTACTGTAAGGGAGGAGTGCGTTTTTCCTCAACAAGTATTGTGCAATGGTATAGCTGCTGTTGATGGAACAGCAGGAGCCGGCAGCTCTAATGATGTTGACTACATAGTGATGAACATAACTAACAACTTCGGCTATCCTATAAGGTTGACGAGGATATTCTTCACTTATTCTCCCGCAGGTACCGTTGTTTATGATCATTATGATACGAGACCGCTAAAAGACGGTGATTCTGTTCAAATAACATTGAGAGGAACTCAAGAGCAGCCTCTCTACATAGAGGAGGGGAACAAGCTAAATATGAAAATATCAATAGAGTACACTCCTTGCTATGATGAGAATAATTGCCTCAGTGATTCTTATAACATAAGTGGTTTTGCCAACACTAGGCCATTGAGCAGGGTAGGGAGTGGTAGCTAAGTTCTGTTTCAGGTAGCTAGTCTGATGTTTCGTTAATTTTTGTATGGGGTGTGTTTATGACGGGCATGGAAGTTCTTAAGGATGCAACGGATGCGGTTCCGGAAGGTATTAGAGTAATGTTTGATTATAAGAGCAAGTTAAGCGAGAAAGTTCCTGCGGAGTGGCTTGAGAGGTACAAGAGGCTCTACTATCACTTACGTGCGATGCAGGCAGATGGAAAATTGCCAACACACCCAAATTATCTCGGGAGCAATGAGCTTGCTGAGAGCATATATAAGAAAAAATACTACTTAAAGGACCTCAACAACAAGCATATAGAAGAGAAGCCAGAAGATGTCTTCGTTAGGCTCGCCGCATTTATGGCGAGTGTGGAAGATGATGGCGTTGCTGAGGAATGGGCCGAGAAATTCTACAACTCTCTCTATGAGGGACATTGGCTTCCAGGTGGGAGAGTCATAGCTGGAGCTGGTGACCTATATAGGTTCAAGACCCTAGCTAACTGTTTTGTTTCAATGATAGAGCACGATAACATAGAGAGCATATACAAAGCAGCGTATGAGGCAGCCAGGACATACAGCTATGGTGGAGGGATAGGCATAGACATAACGCCATTAAGGCCCGAGAACAGCGTTGTCCACAACGCAGCTGATAAGAGCACAGGGGCAGTTAGCTTTATGGAGCTCTACAGCTTAACAACAGGCCTAATAGGGCAGAGCGGTAGGAGAGGGGCCTTAATGCTGACATTGGATGTCAAGCATCCTGATGTAGTTAAGTTCATAAAGGTCAAGCAAACTCCTAATTGGGTAACGAACCAGATAGTGCAGCAGCTAACTTGGGCATCTGAATTCAACGCAAGGCAGTTGGAAGCTATCAAGAAAGCCGTTATGGAGAACACACAAGTGAGGTTTGCCAACATAAGCCTTAAGGTAAGCGATGAATTTATGCACGCAGTATGGGAGCAGAACAACTACGGTTCGCAATACCTCATATACAAGAAGATGAACAAGACAACAATTAGGGACATAGAGCAGGATGAAGAAACAGTCCATTACAGCGACGGCATACCTAGCAAGGACATCTCTTCTTATGAGTTGGTCGCTCCTTTCAAGAGTTTCACTGCTATGGCAGAGTACATACACGATGCTTATGGACTCTCCATAAATGAGGAGGATTTCAACAACGCCCAAAAAAGAGATGTATATGGAGATTATGTTATAGAACTCAAGGAGCAGTCATTTGACCTTGCTCTTAGGAGGGCAGGAGACTTCATGGTTTATTTTGCGAGCAACAATGTCGGCAGTATAAAGAAACTCTATAGAGCTAGGGAGATATGGAACAGCTTTGTTGAAGGCAACTATAAGACTGCTGAACCTGGCCTGATGTTTTGGACTACTATGAAAAAATACTCGCCCAGCGATGTTGTTGGGAGGCCCATAATATCAACTAATCCCTGTGGAGAGGTTCCTCTTGAGGATGGTGGCTCCTGTAATTTGGGCAGTATTAATCTGAGCAGGTTTGTCAACCACCCATATACTGAAAAGGCAAGCATAGCTTGGAAAAAGCTTGAGAAAGCAACAGAGATAATCCATAGGTTCCTTGACAATGTCATAGATTGGAACATCTTGCTCAATCCTCTTGAGAAGCAGAGGCTCAAGGCATCTCGCGATACTAGGAGGATAGGCATAGGCGTTATGGGCATAGCAGATATGCTTAACCAGCTTTCCATTGCCTATGACTCAGAAGAGGGCATAAAGACAATAGAGGAGGTTATGAGGAGGATAACCAATAGTGCATATGTCTCTTCTAGTAAGGTAGCGGCAGAGAAGGGCAGTTTCCCATTGTTTGATTATGAGAAATACGCTGAGAATAATTTTTTCAAGGAAGCCCTTGATGAGAGCACTAAGAAGGCAGTCAAGAAGAACGGCCTAAGGAATGTTGCAATAATGAGCATAGCCCCCACAGGAACTATTAGTAATGCCGTCAAGAGTTTTGAATACAAGGACAAGAACTACATAGGAGTTAGCGGAGGGGTTGAGCCAATCTTCGCCCTATTCTATACAAGAAGGAGCGAGAGTTTCGGCAATAAGTTCTTCAAGCTCTTCCACTCAACTGTTAGGGCATACCTTGAGATGAAAGGCCTCTATGATGAGGCCCAGAATAGCACAGAAGAGGTCCTAAAAGACATACTGCCAGAGCATTTCTTCAGGACTGCTCATCACATAGACCCTATGAGGAGGGTTGAGATACAGGCAGTCATACAAAAATACATAGACCACAGCATAAGCTCAACTGTCAATTTGCCAGAGGACATCTCTCCAGAAATCATATCCGACATATACCTCTATGCTTGGCAGAAGAGGCTCAAGGGCATAACAATATATAGAGAGGGGAGCAGGTTCCCCATACTCTCTGTAGAGGGGAAGAAGACTGAATTCCAGCAGTATAAGGAGAAGAAGTTCAAGATAGTTGTTGATGGCAAGGAGTATGTTGCTCACGGGGATGAGGTTATTTCTCTCCCCTCTGGTAAGCTAACTACTGTTTACCACGGCATAAAAGCTGGTTTATTTGAGGAGGTGCGCGCATGATAGAGTTAGAAGAGGAGAAGGCAAAGGTCCAGGAGCTAATAGAGATAAAGGAGCCAGAGGTAATAAAGGCAAGAGAGGAGAAGAGGCCAGAAGTGCTGGATGCACGCATATACAAGCTTAAGTCCGCTTTTGTTGACTCCGCCATATATGTTGCTCTAAGCTACATAGAGGATGAGAATGGGCAGAAGAGACCATTTGAGATATTCATCAACTCAAAGGATTTGACAAAGGCTGCCGAGTACGCTGTCTTGACAAGGCTCATCTCAGCAATATTCAGGAGGAGTGAAGACCCAATATTCATATTGGAGGAGCTCAAGAGCATATATGACCCCAACGGCGGTTATCTCAAGGATGGCAAGTATGTTCCATCCCTCTATGCTGAGATAGCAGAGGTTCTTGAGATGTTCTTCAAGGACATAGGGATAATAAAGAAAAAAGAGGTTAAGAAACTCCCATCTATGACGCTCAATATACCTAAGGAAAAGAAAGAGGAGAGCTCCGAGAGCGTGAGTTCTGCCAACTCATCTCTCAAGATATGTCCTAAGTGCAATACCAAGAGCCTAAAATTAGAGAACGGTTGTAATGTATGTATCAACCCAGAGT
>RFJG01000073.1 GCA_003694965.1 Methanobacteriota archaeon
CATAGCTGCCTAAATAGACTCCCCACTTTTTCTCCATCACAGCCATTGACAGCTGCTGTTAGCTACTTTCTTCTTGCTCTCTGTTGATGCCTGCTTTATAGATACCATTGACTAGTTAATTACTGTTAGGTTTAGTTTAAAAAAAGTAGCTTGCCTAAATTAGAGCTATGGCTTTTGATTTTAAGACAACTGAAGAGATAGAGGTACCTAAGAAGATAACAGATCAGGTAATAGGGCAGGACAACGCAGTCTCAATAATAAAGCTGGCTGCAAAGCAAAGGAGGAACGTCCTATTGATAGGGCCGCCAGGAGTTGGTAAGAGCCTCTTAGCTCAAGGAATGGCAGAACTCCTACCCGTTACTGAGTTAGAGGATATGTTGGCTTACCCTAACCCCATTATGGAGAATGAACCCCTCATAAGGGTGGTTAAAACTTATCCCGACATGGCATACTTAATGAAGCATCCGGAATTTTTCAAGGCATACAAAAAAGAAGAGATAGGGGCGCTGATAAAGACAAAGAAGGATGACATACCCAAAGTCCTCAAGGAAGGACTTGGCAGGAGGATACTTATGGCAGCTGGCGTGACAGAACAAGCTAACAAGAAGAAGCCCATAAACCCGATGTATCTATTCATAATACTGGCAGCGATAGGCATAGGTTCCATATTTTTCCCAATGGAAGACAACATAAGGTGGTTCCTCCTCTCTCTGTTGTTCGGTGGCGGCCTTCTCTACTTATTTTATAGCTTATTCTCCAATGCTGGCAGGGCAATTTCACCAAGTGCTGCCATGAAACCTAAGTTGATAGTGGATAACACTGGGAGAGTACAGGCTCCTTTTATTGATGCCACTGGCTCAAAGGCAGGAGCCCTATTAGGAGATGTGAAGCACGACCCATTGCAGAGCGGAGGGTTGGGGACTCCGCCGCACTTAAGAGTAGAGGGAGGAGCAATACACAAGGCAAACAAAGGAGTCCTTTTCATAGACGAGATAGCCTCGCTAAAACTAAATTGGCAGCAGGAGCTATTGACTGCTATGCAGGAAAAGAAATACAGCATAACGGGGCAGAGCGAGATGAGCTCTGGTGCTCTTGTAAAGACACAGCCCGCACCTTGTGATTTTATCTTAGTGGCCGCTGGGAATGAGAACGACCTTAAATCCTTGCACCCCGCACTTAGGAGTAGGATAAGGGGCAATGGTTATGAGGTATATATGGAGACGGAGATGGACGACGATGAAAAGAACAGGAAGCTCATAGCGAGGTTTGTTGCTCAAGAAGTTAAGAAGGATGGCAAGATACCTCATTTCACAAAAGATGGTGTAGAGGCCATACTAGAAGAGGCAAGGAGGATGGCTGGCAAGAAAGGAAAGCTAACGCTCAACCTCAGGGAATTGGGAGGAGTTGTGAGAGCAGCAGGAGATATAGCAAAGGAGGAGAATGCAAAGTATGTGACAAAGAAGCACGTCCTAGAATCCCGCAAGAAAGCAAAACCATTAGAGGCGCAGATAGCGGATAAGTACATAAAGAGGAAGAAAGAATACCAAGTGATAAGGAATAGTGGTTACGAGGTTGGCAGAGTTAACGGCCTTGCCGTCTTGGGCAACTCAATGAAGGGGATGATACTGCCAATAGTTGCAGAAGTAGCTCCTTCAGCTTCTGAAGTTGAGGGCCACATAATAGCTACTGGAAAGTTAGGAGATATAGCAAGAGAGGCTGTCTACAATGTCTCTGCAATAATCAAGAAATCAATAGGGACAGACATAACCAAGAAGGACATCCACGTGCAATTCCTCCAAACATATGAAGGAGTTGAGGGAGATTCAGCGAGCATAAGCGTTGCAACAGCGGTCACATCAGCGTTTGCAGACATACCTGTAAGACAAGACATGGCTATGACTGGCTCGCTTGATGTAAGAGGAGATGTCTTGCCAGTTGGCGGAGTTAATGCCAAGGCAGAAGCAGCGCACGAAGCAGGAATTAAGGAGGTCCTCGTGCCAAAGGCAAACTACAAAGACATAAGCGAAGAAGTAAAGAAAAAAGTAAAGATAACTCCGGTGGAGAGGTTCTCAGAAGTGTTGGAAATAGCCCTAAAAAAGGGGAGGAAGAGGAGCTCCATCCTCAAAAAGTTGAGATAATATGGAATGCATAAAGTGCGGTAAGGAAAGTGAAGTTGGTCTATTTTGCGTCTCTTGTTATGTGCCAAAAGTGAAGATGCCCAAGAAGGTCTTCGTAGAGCATTGCAGAGGCTGTAATAAGTATAGGTTCGGTGGAAAATGGAACATAGCTGGGAGGAGAGAAGTTGAGAGATACTTGGCAAGTAGGATAAAGGGAGAGTTCAAGGTTGCTCTTGTTGACCTCTATAAGAAGGAGGCGACTATAGTAGTTGATGCGAAGAACGGAGATGTTGAGTATACTATGCCTTTCGCCGTTGCTGTTGAAGAAACGCTCTGCAAGGAGTGCTCCAAGAGGAGAGGTTCTTATTATGAAGGGATACTCCAACTCAGGGGCAATGAGAACAAGGTTGAGAAAATAGCGAGAGAGTTCAAGAAGCTTGTCCTCAAAAAGACATTCATAACTAATGAGGAGGAGATGCACGGAGGCTACAATATATATGTTGGCTCATCAAGGGCGATGCTTGAAGCAATAGCGAAACTCGGCATAAAGGATTACAAGCTATCGAGAACTCTCCATACTGCAAAGCAAGGTAAGAGGGTTTACAGGATAACTGTGAGTGTGAGGTTTTAATGAGGGAGCTGCTCACATTTAGGGAAGCTGGCAAGATGCCCATCCATAGGTGGTTCCACTATAAAGAGGGCTTCTCACCAGAATTCGTCAAAAGAGTTATGGAGGGCAGGGAAGGGCCTCTATTGGACCCTTTTATGGGCTCAGGAACAACATTGGTCGCTGCCAATGAACTATGTGTTGAGTCATATGGCCTAGATGTTAGTGAACTATCCCTGTTCGTTGCCAATGAGAAAACAAGAGAGCACAGCGATGATGAATTGGAAGAATTGGAGGAATTTGCCAAGGACATCAAGAAATGGAGAGAAGAGGTTGAGTGGAAATTTGAACTCTTTCCAGTGGAAAAGGCATTCCCAAAGAGGAATATAGTGCCTATAAGGAGGATAAGGGCTGCTGTTGAGAGCCTCGGAAAAGCCAGGAACTTGGCACTACTTGCCCTAATCTCCATAATCCCATTAACATCTTTTGTCGTCAAGGAAGGAGGCGTTTTAAGGATAGACAAGAGGAAGAGAGTGGGCAACACATACGAACTCTACAAAAAAGCTGTGAAAAAAATCATAGAAGATGTTAGGGGTTGGGAAGGCTGCCATAAGGCATCGCCGCTGATGGGAGATGCGAGGAACATGCCTTTTGAAGACGGTAGCATCGCTACCATAATAACATCGC
>RFJG01000074.1 GCA_003694965.1 Methanobacteriota archaeon
TCCTCCCACATATTATCTCCAACATAGTGGAGCGTCTTTATTACTTTGCCGGCACTTGCTTTTTTTATTTCCTCGCTTGATTTTAGGGCCTTCCCTATAGCTAACTCTTTACCATGTCTCTCATCAACAACGGCTACGATGCTCCCTTCATCAAAATCATCCAGCTCAACTATGCCAGGCCTCATGACATCTGCACCGCTAGCTATGTATCGTATTGCTCCAACATCAACGACGACTTTGGGCAGTGCTACTATCTTTTCCATAACAGCCACTAGTGATGGAATAACTTCCCCATCTCTAAGAAATGCGAGCAATTTCCCATCCACATAGAGAAGGCTTTCCTTTTTGGCTATCCTCTTCCCCTTAATCCAAGGTGCTTTTCGTTGCAATTCTTTCCTTTCTTTGTTGCTTAAGAATTCCATCATCTCAACCTCACATAGAGGACAGGCAGGCCATAGGAGAACTCACCTTCCTTGTATTTTGTCAGTCTTTCTATGCCATTTGTTACCATCGGGCCAACAACAGCTCCCCCTTCTTTAAGAGACTTTTTCCAACTCCCCTCTATCTCAGAGAAGGCAGCGTTTACTATTATGACATCAAATAATCCCTCATCGACGCTCTTCCCATCTCCTAGGACAAGTCTTATGTTGCCCAACTTACTCTCTTTTCTAGCTTTCCTTATCTTATCCTTAGCATAGTTATGTGCATCCTCATCTATCTCATAGGAGACAACCTCTCCACTACCTATACATAGGCTTATGAGTGCTGTGCTGTAGCCGCTCCCAGTCCCGATTTCAAGAACTCTCATACCTTCTCGTAGCTCTGCCATCTCTAATGTCTCCGCTATTACAGAAGGTGCCGATATAGTTACGCCTTCTTTTATTGGGATAGCAATGTCCGCGTATGCATAATCAACATAGCCTTCTGGCACAAACAGCTTTCTATCAATTTTTAGGAAGGCGCTCTCTACGCTATCACTCCTTATGAACCCGCTATGTTTTAGATAGGAGACAAGCTCTTGCGTGTTCCTCATTTCTTCTTGTCTTCCTCTTCAAAGACGATGACATCTCCCATGGAGACCATATCTTCTACTTCTTCAGCGAATTTCACTCCTTTCTTCTCTGCCATCTCCTTTGATTTCCTATCCCTGTAGAGTTTGTTGAGTTCTTCCCTTATCTCTTTTAGCTTCTCCTCAACTTCCTCTATCTCCTCTTCCAAGCCTTTTATGTCCTCTTCTATGTATTTCTTCCTTCTCTTGGCCTTTATCATGGGCCTCCATTTTGCTAGCTTCTTCTCTATCGCCATTATCTTCTTAACGAGGTCCTTCTCTGTTTTTGATGTTAATGCAGTTGTTTGTACCTTGAATTCAAGGCCCTTGAGCATTCTCTGTAGCCTCTGCACTTCTCTCTCGTCGTAGTTCTCTATGAGCCTGCTGACCGCTTCCAACTCTATCTTCTTGTACTTGAGCTTCTTAGTGGCAGCCCTAACCCTGTCTATGAGAGCCTTTTTCTTCTCTTGCAGTTCATTTATTCTGCTGTTGTCTTCTACCATTGTAATCACATTATGAGCAGATTTTGTCTTTCTATTCCTTAACAAAGTTTTTAAATCAATACCTTTGGACAGTTCTATTGAGAATGTTGTGAAGTTCTCCGTACTCTCTATTTCTGAGAAGCCACAAGCCCTGTAAAAGGATATGCCTTTTTTGTTTCCTTTCCTACAATAAGCTATTAAGCCGTTTAGGCCATCTTTCTCTCCTACCTTTCCAAGAGTTCCCAACATCTTCCTGCCTATGCCCCTCCTCCTATGGCTTTTTTTGACAGCGATGAACAGTTCTCCATAACTTGCTCCCTTTTCTACTCTTTTTCCTGCCCTTGTTCCATTTCTTAGTTTACCTAGTTTATTATGGGCACTTGGCGCGTTATCTATGAATTTCATAAAGCCCGCATGACCAACAACGCAACCACCATCAATTGCGAGGACATTCTTGCACATTCCTGCCTTCTCTGTCATACTCAAGCTGAGTAGCCAAGCAACCCCTCCATCAACATCCTTTATCTCGATCTCCCCTTCTTGTACAAGCTCTCTTATGAACTCGCTAGTTGCATCAAGCCTTCCGTCAAGGCTCTCCTCAATTACTATACTGTCTTGGCCATCCATAATTCAACAGCACCTCTATTATATGAACGGTTTAAAATATCTAACCTACATAACAATGATGTGCATTTTGGGGAGCTTCTTTTCAAGTATTTGCCATCGCGTGGAGCGGGTTATGTGCCAGAGGACTTCTATGAGGAGGCATACGCAAGATTGGCAAGGGCAGTCAAGGATGGCGATATAAGCATCTCTATTATTGATGAGAGCGATGTTGAGAAAGCAGCTATGCTCTTTGTTGCAGAGAGGACGATATTGGCTAGCGCTTCCAACCCCTATCTTACAAGGAGAGTTGCCATAGCCTATGCCAAGGCAATGCACTATATGCTCAAAGAGCAGGAGTTAGAAGAAACTGCGAGGTTCCTTGGCATAGATTTTTCCAAAGGCAATGATAGTAGCAACTCAGTCTACTTAATGCACGTCTCAACATACTTGAAATTCATGCCAAAATCCCAGGATTACAAGCTCTTTTATGTTGGCTTGTCAGACGGTTATGTTGAGCTTCCAAAGAAGAAGTTTTTTAGGCTTGTTGAGGAGGCCATAAAATCTAAATTAGAAGTCCAACCGAGGACAGATGACAAGAGAGCCACTTACTACGCAAATATGCTAAAAGAGCATATCCCAAAACCCAAGGTTACAATAACGGGCGAGAAACCTCCTTGCATACGCTCTCTATTAGATGATATGGCAAGGCACGAGAACTTGAGCCACTACGCAAGGTGGACGCTTGGCGTCTATCTCATCAAGAGTGGGATGCCCTTGGAGAATATAGTTAAGCTGTATAGTAATCTGCCGGATTTTGACCCCAAGATAACTACATACCAACTCAAGCACATAATGGAAAAGGGCTATAGCGTCCCGAGTTGCGAGAAGATGCAAGTATATGGTCTTAGAAAACCCGACTGTCCGTGCTTAAAGGACCCGAGGCTCAAGAGCCCGGCATTTTACAAGGGGAAAAAATGATAGCGCAGCTTTTTTCCCAATACTATGAGAGGGCCAAGTTTCCCATACTTTCTATAGAGCAGAGGGAATTCGGAGCTGGTTGGAGGAGCAAGATAGACAAGAGGCACATGTCTTTCTTTACTGAGGCAGAGTTTAGGCACTTCCTTGTTGAGGAGAGCCCTCTTTATGTAAGCCATTCAACAGCATACTACGAGAAGCCCTCAGCTCCGATGGGAGAGAAGGGGTGGAAAGGAGCGGACCTTGTCTTTGATATGGATGGAGATGTTACCTCTGAAGCGAGCCTCAAACCAGTCTTAGACAATACGATAGAGTTGAGGGACCTTCTTAGGAGCGACCTCGGCATAAAAAAGATGCTGTTCGTTTTCTCTGGGAACAGAGGGTTCCACATCCACGTTAGAGATGAGGAGTTCCGCTCCCTTGATGGCGATGCAAGGAAAGCCATAGTTGAGTATGTATTAGGTAAAGGTTTCGATTACAGGCTTTTGTTCAACAAGGGCAGTTCTTCTCTCATAGAAGGGCCGAAGCCAACAGATAGGGGCTACAGGGGGAGATTTGCTAGGAAGGCCATAGAGATGGTAAAGGACAACCCCTCCTCCATATACAAGGGCTTAAATGGAGAGGCGGGCCAACATTTCATAAGCGGCATAATGGAAGGAGTGTGGAGTAGGATAAAAGCAAAGGAACCCATAGAGAGGTTCTCAGCCATTGCCAAGGCATTGGAGATAACATCGATAGCTGCTGACGGTGCAGTAACATATGATGTTAAGAAGCTCATAAGAGTTCCTAACAGCCTCCACGGGAGCACTGGCCTAAGAGTTCTCCCTATGAAAAACCTGGAGGATTTCTCAGTTAGCAAGGCACTGGCATTTTCAGAAGACAAGGTTAAGGTCAGGTTTACCACTACTTTCTCCTATGAGACGCTATTGGGCAAGTTGGCCGGCAAAGAGGGGGAATCCCAAAATCTACCTCTCTATGTTGCTGTTTTCTTGGCTTGTCAAGGGAAGGCTAAGATTGAGCCTTAGCTAAACAAAAATAAGAAAGGGGTAAAAGAGAAGGAAGAGGAGCTTTACTCCTTCTTCTGTTGCACACTTAGTCTCGGTGGGACAAGTGGAGGCCTGTAACTTAGAACTCTGGCCACGAGAGTGCCGTGCACAGAGCCCAAGTAATTTATGAGGTTGACGAGCCTTTCTGTGTCTTCCTTTGAGAGCTTCTTGTCTTTTTTCCAACTTTCCAGTGTTTCCTTTGGCTCATCCCTGCCAATTATCGTTCCCCTTATCTTTATTGAACCTGCTTCTCCGTAATCAACAGTGTATTCATAGTCATATTCGACATTGCCGTCCTTTTCCTTGACATCCACTATTTTCATACCTATGTTCATTCCAGTGTTTGCTTCCCTATTCTTTATCTCTGCCTCTATGGCGTTTACTCTATCTCCAACTATCATCTAAAACACCTCTTCCTTGTTTGTTGGTGCAATCTATTTTAAACCTTACTCTATGTGGTTTTTTCCTGTATAACATGTTTTTAACACTTTCTCCTCATAACTTACATAATGGATAAGGTTAAGCTTTTAGAAAAGATAAGAAATGAAAGGATGGCTGCCAGGAAGGATGTTTTTGCAAAGGCCAGAAATAAGCAGCTATCTCGCATGAGGGCCAGCGGCAAACTCATAATGGGGAAAGATGAGGAAGGTAAGAAAGTTGAGACCTTGCCAACACACGAGCTTAGGATTTTCGTTAATATGTGGTGGACGAGGATATTGTTCACGAGGGATAACAAGGCAGAGGCATTACAGTATGGACACAAGGAGATAGAGGAGAGTTATTTTGCGAGGATGTTCAAGAGGAGGGTTGATATAATAACACATGTAATAAGAGGGGTGAGAGCATTAAGACACATAAGGGAAAACTACGAGAAGGAGCTAGATGATATTGATAAGAGGTTACTCCCGCTTGAGGAGCTCAACATAAATGTCGTGGAGAATGCTGACTTAAGGACTATAAGGAGGGCAATAGCAAACTTAGAAGCTCTTAGGGATTCCATGAGGAAAAAGAGCAGTATTGTCTATGGGGCCATAACGAGTTCGCGGATAACAGATGTCATAAGGCTATTGAAGAAAGCAGAAGAGGACCCTAAGAGAAGGCAGTTCCTATGCAATGCCGCGGGAGCTTCGTTTTGGGCTGTAAATAGGAGACTCTGTTCTTGGAGAGAGAAGAACATAGCGGGGATCTACTACTATGATGTGGCAAGGGAGAACTCTCTTAGGCAATATAGAGATGTGTGGCTCCTAGCACAATTTGGGAGATATGCTGAAAAAACAGAGGAGTTCTTCGTCTATTATGAGGCTGAGAGGGTAAAAATAGCAGCCCTTGATTTAATAGAGAAGGCATTGGAAGCTAGGGACTACTCCCTTGCTATGCGTTATATCTCTGATTTTGAGCCCGGTTTCACGGATTCCGCAACTCCATTTTACAAAGAAGGGGTAGTCCTTGTGCGCTCATACAAGGACATAGCAAAGGATGAGAAGACAATACCTCTAATAACACACTATAGGGCAATAGGTCGTGCATTGAAACCTGAGAGAGAAGGAGGCAGGCCAAGATGGAAAGAGGCTATGAAGGCTCTTGAGTTTGCGAGGATGTTTGTGATGGCCAACAAGCCAGATTTCATAGAGGAGGAGCTAAGCAAGGCCGGGGAGCCTTACATTGAGGAGCTACTCCCTTTGTTGGCAGAGGCTAATAAAGAGTTCTTTGATAAGAAGTTCAATTTGGCGAAGAAGGCATACAAAAAACTCTTTACGCGGGCTAAGGAAGTCCTTCCTTAGTATAGCTTTTCTAAGTTTTCCTTTTCATAGCTACTCAATTCAGCTGGCACTAATATAGAGTAGGGGCTCTCAATGGCAAGAGATGGGAGCTCATCAAACTCAACATACAATATTTTTTCGTTGTCTAATCCTGCCCTGCTCACACATATAACTCTCTTGAAGACTTTGCTCCCCTCTTTTTCCTCCATCGCTCTAGCAGTCCTTACAAACTCCTCTATTCCCATATTCTCTCCATTGCTTATGTCAGCTAAGACGAGGGTGTGGAGACCGGCCTTTATGTTATTCCCTATCCTCTCTATTGGGGAACTTGGTTTATAGTTTTCCAACCACCTCGCTATTGTTACTGTTCCTCCAAGCTTGTAGGGACTCAACCCTGTCCTCCCAACTATGTTGACTATGGAGGAATTATGGGCTACTTTGACTCCTACTCCTCTCTCCTTTGCCTGCACATATAGGCTTATATGTGTGGTTGCGAAGAATGGATCTCCTATGGAGATTATGGCTATGTCCTTATCTTTGGCAATTTCCAATGGCTCTTTGCTTTCAAGGAATTCCCTGCCAGCCTCTTTTACTTCCTTCCCTATTTGTTTCTCCAGCTTCTCTTTTGCACCTTCAACTAATACAGTATATCTATCAAGGTATATCTCGTCTGCTTCTTTACAATATTCCAACCCTCTTGATGTAAGGTCTATTGATACTCCCGCTCCAATCAAGTAAAGCATAGCACGGCTATGCACGTAAGTTTATTTAAATCCAACTACACATTAACAACATATGACCTCTACAAAGCAGGCATCCACAGAGGGGAAGAAGAAAGCAGCTAACAAGCCAGTATTTAGCAAGCA
>RFJG01000075.1 GCA_003694965.1 Methanobacteriota archaeon
ATTACACACAGTTAATTCATAACGTGTCCTGTTAGTGGGTCTGTTGCGAACTTTAGTAAATAGGTTAAAGGTATCTGTGAAGACATTATATAGTTTTGGAGGTAAAGAAGACGACGACTGCATATATGCTTTTTTTGCATCCACTATTATACTTGTAATAAATGTTATAGGTCCTAGTTTGCTATTAGTTACATAAGACATACCCGTATTAGCATAACCTTTTCCATGATCTGTGGCATATTTTAATTTTGTTGTTGAACCTTTGCCAAAAACAAACTGAAAATAAGGAGCAACCTGATCATTGTTTATCTCCTCATTGACAAGTTTTAGGCATCCTATCTTGGGTTGTTGGGAGTTGTACTCCTCCTTAGTTAAGAAGATTGAGTTGTAGTTATGGACATTGCCGGGGCATTGCAACTTTCCATTGTTATCTGGGAAACAGCCTCCATCAACGGGGTCGCTAAAGGCAGCTAAGTCAGAGACAACTGCTTGCACATTGGTGTTGGAGTTGGATTGCTGCAACACTGCTGAAAAATCATAGACTCTTTGCGAGCTAACGAGGCTGGCACGGGAGTGAAGGTCATAGGAGCACTGCCCAGAGAGACACTCACTATCAGATGTGCACTCAAATGGGAGAGTCCCTAGCCTATATGCCCCGTTGTCAAAGCTCCCCTTGATAAGTGAGAAATCTGGATGTTGTGATAAGCTATTGACCATATAAGTGGCTGTACCGCTATTGGCTTTGATAATCCCAGAATTGTAATTGAGCACTTTGCTGGCCAAATCAGCGCCACTTATTGACTTATACTTGCACACATCCTCTGAGGGATAGACTATGGAGCCGGGGTTGGGGTCGAGGTTTGTCGGCACACAAGAGAGCTGGCAATCTATGTAGCGGGAGAATACCTTGCCATTGTTCTTGGCATCGCTGGCGTCGCACCTGTAAAAATAGCTGTTGTTCCTATTCAATGCGCTATCTGCATTGTTGTTATAGGCTGTGGCAAAATCCATTAAGTCCGTCCCATTATAGACAAGAACGCGGCACCTATTGGGCGTTTTGAAGTTATACAAGTAAAAGGCATCAACATAGCCTACGGGGTTAATTAAGCATTGCTCAGAGGATAGAGGGATGTAGTTGCTAACAGCATCGTAGGCATCTTTCCCACCCGTTATGCCAACGCGGAGGCTCGGCACCCTTGTCTTAGGGTTAGAGAGAGAAGAGTATGTCTGCTTATTGACATCAAATAAGTTACAGGCAGTTCCTAGTAGGGAAAAGGCATTGCTCGTAGCTACTCTTAACCTTAGGGAAGATGAGGAGCCACTAGTAAGGGAGATGTTCCTATCGGATGCCTCCGCAACATCGCCAGGAGAGAATGGAGAGGGTTGCTCTCTTGTTAGCTTTTTGAAAAGGTCTTGAGAGCAAGCAAGGACACGGCAACCCTCACCACAAGTGAATTCCGTCCTCTCCCCACAAGCAAGGCTATTGTTGTAATACTTAACTTGCGCGGTGTTACTGCTATTGTATATTGTGATGTTGCAATATGTAATGTTCTCTCCTGTTGGAGCCACATCTTGCCAGCAAGGGCTGGATTGTGAATCAAGAGAAAAGCCAGAAGAAAGGAGCTCTTTCATTCCAATATCCGGCTCAATTGACTGGCATTTTCCATTGACTATGTTAGAACAGCAGCCGCTCTCACTAACAGAAGAGGAAGCGGGGGAAGCTTTGCTCACTGCACTCAAGCAACCCGCAGAGAAAAACAATAAAACAAGGCCCAACAGCAACAGTTTTCTCATAAGAACCTCCCCAATCTTGAAGTTAGCATCCTGCCCAACATTCCACCCGTCAAAACAAGATATGCGTGGTAGATGAATAAAAGCGTAACTGATAGCGCAACCCCGTGTTTTATGAGGAAATTGAGGTAGAGGCTATTGAGGAACGACCTTATGTTGCCAGAAGTTAGGTAGAATGAAGTTGCGCCTCCCCCACTGTTCTCAGTAAGGAAAGAAACAGATGCATCGCTCTTTGTAAGGTATGTTGATGGAACTGTGGAGATCGCACACCATTGCAACGAACCTATATCCAATAACTTACCAGAAGCCCCACCCACATCAGGGAATTGTGGAAGTGATAGAAATGCCTGATAAGCTATTGGGTAAACATAAAAAGCACCTATGCCGAGAGCTATTAATGCAGCACCAGCGGGCCTTGAGATGTCTAAGGCATAGTAAGCAAGGCCAGCCAACAATAGGAATCCAGCAGCATTATAGTCGTTGCCCACAAAGAAGTTGAAAGCTGCCTGACCCACGATTATGGCCAACTCCGTATCATAGGCAGTGTTTATGATTGCTGTTAACTCGGCCTGTCTCTGTTGTATTTTCCCTATCTCTTCTGGGTTGCTATACCACACAGAACCGGATTTTAAAGCTAAGCCAAAGACACTGTAGCTGCCTGCGAGCTTGGCACTTTCAGCTCCATAATCTTGAAGCTTGTTAGTTATGAGAATGTCCAGCTTTTGTTGAACAGTTGTTAGCTCATCGTTGATGTTAGAGAGAAAGTCATCATAAGAGCTTAAGCCAAAGGCATTTGTTAAGATGCCCTCTGTTGCACTTATCATTATGAACAACGCACCTATGAGAACGGCTGTCCCTATGGAATTCATCACGCTCGCGAATGTTCTTGCACGTAGCTGGTCATCTCCTGAGATGTATGCGAGCATATAACGAAGTATGTTGACCATGAAGTTTATTGCTATGCCTATGCCGGCAAAAACTCCAAAGGACTGCGAAAAAGAGCCCGCCCCTCCCCTCTGCCCTATGGAAGAAGAACTGACATCAGAGAAAAGGCCAGCAAAGAACAAACCAATTAACACAAGAGCTATGATATAGCGTTTCATCATGTCCACCTCAAGAATACCTCTATGACGCTGTCGCTATCTCCCAACATTATTTGGAGTGTCTTTATAGAGACAGCAGCAACGAGGAGGTTTATAGCTGCCAAGAAAGCGGCATTTATGTTAGTTTTAGAGTTTATCTCAACTGCCTTGTCATAGACCGCAAACTTATCGCCTTGGCTATTTATTAGTCCGTCATTATCAGCCATGAACACCTCGTGGCCCCCATTAGTAGAGACATAGAACCTTTGGGAGAATATGGATGGAATAGAAGCTGCTCCCGTCCTCTGGCTAGCTCCTATAACTCTTCTTGCCTCCACGCTTGGCTCTGGAAGTATGAGAGAAAAAGAATTGTAACTACTAATATAATCAGTAACATCGCTTATCTCATTACTCACTATCGGAGGGTGGAAGACATAACTCTCTCCATAGAATGTTATGGGCATTATTATGAGGAAGGTTATTATTATGGAGAGGAGAAGGTTTGAGAACCCCTTCATGAATGGAAGCGTCCTAAACATTAGAGAAAGTGCGAGAAGGCCTGCTATTGATGGAGCGGTGAACAAGGAAACAACATAGTATTGAGAAAGGTTGGCAAAGGCAGCTACTTGTAATATCAAGTTGGCTTTCCCAGTAAAATCACTAAGCCAAGCTTGCCCTAAATTAGAGACTGGGAAAAATGCCTGCCTTATTGAGATTAGATTAGGGAAGAGTTCAGCTGCATTGTAATTTACATTGTAAGTAGAGAAGGCGCCAGCATTCATAGCTATCCACATATCCATCTTATAGACATCGATTGCATAGGCAGAAACTTTCATAATGTAAGATAGGGAGCTGTCCAAGAAGTTATCGCTACTAACTATGTAGTCGGAGTTGCTTGCCCCCAAGTTCCCCATTATGCCATCTATGGAAAGAGCAACTATGTTGTTGCTCATTTGCGTGTTTGCTAGGTGCTCTATTACCATTGAGGTGGCTACAGTAAGTATTAAACCAAGAAGTAATTCTCCGAATAAGAACTTTGCCTCATACCTTCCACGCTCGTCGTTAGCGATCGCGGCTACTAAGTATCTTATTATGACGAAACCTAGAGCAACAGTAGCACCATAGAGGAAAAGAGTATAGTCTATGTTTATCATCACACCAACCCCGCCAACTGGCCTATTATCCACACGCTTATGTCTGCTCCCAAAAGCTTTGCCAAACCGCCGGAGCCACTAACTACTATTGTTAGGGAGAAACCTAGGACAAGGATGTATGCAGCAAGGAGGAAAGGAAGTTGCCACATATTGCTCGTGAATACAGAGCTGGCTTTATTGTAAGCATCTTCCCCGTCGAAAATAGAAAAAGGAAACACAATTCTCCTTGTTACGGAAGACAAAAAGGAACTTGTGGCTGGTGCCACATCTAATGAAGAAGTAATGCCCTCTATGGATGAAATTGAGGAAAGAGCAGTATAATCCTGGACCATCTGCATACCTAATACAAGGCCAGCAGGAAATAAGAAATGCACTGTTAAGGCAAAGGCCATAAGGAAGGAACCGCCACCCTTTGAGAAGTTAAAGCCCCTCAAAACCATGCCCAAGTAGAATAGGGGGAGTATGAAAACAGGAGAATTTGCCAAGTTCTTTAATACATCAATAGAAGTGGAGAGGAAGAATAGCATCGAGAGACTATTGCGGAGAGAAGACAAAGAGGATGTAAAAAAGGTATATACACCTCCTATGCCATATGTTGTTGTTGAAGAAGGAGCAGAGGTTATGGACGCCGCTACCTGACCTCCTTTGGAAGATTTGTTAGATCCAGAGCCAGTTAAGGCATCTATTGGTGAAGGGCCAGAACCGGCATAAGAAAAAGAGATGCTGCCAGAATTCATGGAAATCCCATTGAGCTGGCTATCAACAGCGTAGATGGCTGAAGAGAGGTTCGCCCTAAGGGAAGTTGAGAGAGCCCCATACCACTCATCTAAGTTAGTAATTGAAGATGGTGGAGTAAAGACAAAGTTGAGTGCCTTGTATGTAAAATCCTTCAAAGCGCCCGTTGTAATGAGCGATATCATAATGAAACCGATGACAAATGTGAAGACAGCATCTATTGCACCCGCTTTTGCCATACTCTCCAATTGAGAGGAAGAGATGAGCTTAGATGATAGGAACATAATTACGTGGAAGATGAAAACTATAATAGAAAGGATAGCTACTATCATCAACGCATCAAGAGGAGCTGGAGATGGTGGAGTTGTTGATTGAGGAGTTTCCTGCTGTGCAGTAGTTGTAGTAGCCGTAGTGGAGGTGCACTTAGAGGGAGTTAGTGAAATGCTCTTGATAACTGAGGAGTAAGTGGCTTTCTCTGCTTTGAGTGTGTAACTCCCATCAGAAGAGACAATAAGCGTTCCGTTGCCATCCAAGCCCGTCTGAGAAGAGGCAACTACGTTACCATCTCCATCTATCAAAGTTAGTGCAACAGTTGGAAGAGGGCCCGTGCTATTCTTGGCATTAACTATGAGAGAGTCTGGGCAAGAGAAAGAGCTCGTTATGGTCATTTTTCCCAAAGGCTTGTTGGACAAGATAAACAAGAAAGCAGCTATTATGAAAACAACGAAGAGGGCAACAACGCCCAAAGTCCTTAATGTATCGTCATTTGCCATCATAACACCTTCCTTATTGCCGGTATGAACATCTCTCCTCCGAGATAGGAGGAGAGGGCCGCCACTATGGCTGCTGTCAACGCTATTGCTATTGTAGGCACTAACATTATCTTAATATATGCGTTCGCTATGAAATTCATCCCCTCTATGTTGGATTTGAGAGAGGCTGCTAGTGGAGCTCTTGAAGAGGATAGGCACTTGCTGCAATCAGCAACAGGAGGGAGGAACAGCTTCTCAGAAGGAACGGCCGCTATCTTTGAGCAATTACCAACGACAAGGATAGGTATCTCTATGGAGAACTCCCTAACGAGTTGGTTTGCTTTCTCTGCTATGCAAGAAGGGTCTGGATTGTCCTTTGTGCCACAATTATACTGTGCAGTAAATCCTGTGATTGAGTAAATTCCCGAAAGTGAGTTGCTCTTTTCATATGCTTGCGATATCCCTCCATCATTGTAAGCATCTAGTAAGCTCCTCCTCATCATGGCCTTTGCGTTGGATTGGGATATTGTTCCTGTGAATGGGCCGCTCGTTAATATTACAGAGAGGTTGTATGTGTATAGTTGCACCTCTATTGCTTTCAGGGTTTTTCCTTGGTTAGTATGAGAGGCTTGATAGCCATTAGAAGAATTCCCACATAGGTTGTCTGTTGTTCCACAATAAACCTTATAGCCCGCAAATGAGCCTCCCGTAAACTGATCTATGAGAGTGCCGTCATAAGTTATTTTGACAAGGCCCCTACCATGGTTATAGGCTGGAGGGTCTATGAAACATTTGTATAGGTTTTCACCACTACTGTGTTGGCAGTATACGTTGATAACGCCTTTATATGCAGGACCATAGGCGGAGCTAGTGCCTGGCAAGCTCTGATCTATGCTAGTAACCTTGTAGTTTAGCGGCCCTTCAACATATGTATTATTGAGAGCTAATGCTGAGAGCTTGCCTGGATTCATTAGGGCGTTCAACTTTACCGCAAACTTTAGCAAGTTGTCTCCTTGTGGCAACGCCTGCTTGTAGAAATTATCACAATCCTCCTTGTCCTTTCCAGGTAAAGTAATACTAACTTTGTTAGGTTTTGATAAGTCAAGGATGGCATAGCGGTATTGTTGGGAACAAAAGTATGTATTGTTGTTGACAGCACTATCCAATACATTGCCTTCGCTATCTTTGAGAGGGATGTTGGTAGGAACAGTTAGTGGTTGAATAAGAGCGCAAGAGTATTTTGTTGCTGCAGCAACTGGGTCCATGGGAGTTGAGACTAGTTTTCCATTGCTTACAGAGAATGTTGGGACTGCCTCAGTCCCTCCTATGTAGCTGTTATCTGCTGTGCCAAGCGATGTATCCTTGAAACAATTAGGTGCCGTCTCGTAGAGATTTTTGCAACTATATGCGTATTCCCTGCAAGCGGTTGAGGAATCGGGATAAGGAATAGTCCTGCATGTTGAAGGACAGTAATAGTCGTCAGCGTTAGATGCCCAAGAGATATTATCACAAGAGTAGTAAGTGGAACCAAGAATAGATGCCGAACTTAGCTTTCCCAAAGATAGGTTGTATATTGCCATATAAGTGGTATTCTTGAATATCGGGACAGAAGAGGAAGCTCCCAATGTATCTAAGAGCGACCTCGCATCAACTGGATTGAAATTGGATGTATTGACGACTGTTGGAACTGGGGAGGAACACAGGCTTGGACATTGAGGACCTGGTAGATAGGGGGTTGATGGAACAATATAGCCAGCTAGCGTGAAAAGGTAGTTGAGAAGGACAGGGAAAACAACATAGCCTGCTATGCCCAAAGCTATCATAGTTGCGCCGAACCTCCTTGTAAAGAATAGGGACCTGAAAAAGATGCCGAATATTATGAAAAGTATAGACGTCGGTATGAGGAGTTTGGAAAAGAAGAGCTTGAAAGATGTAGCAAATATGTACAAGTTCTGCAAGTGGGAGAGGTTTCTCTGTCTTATGAGGTTAGCTTGAGAAGTTATGTAAGCGACTGGGTCAGCAACTTGTGTTGTTTCTGGATAGCCGGCCAATGCAAGGTCTATACCAAAGCTTAGCCTCTTGGAAGAGGAGATGGAGTTGTCTTTTATTTTTTGAAGTGTTGAATAATAGACATTAGCTATGGATGTGTTAAACTTCTGGATTACGAGAAGGTTCTGCTCAATAAAACCGTTGAATGTAGCGTTGGTGGATGAGGAAGCAAAGAAAGCATCCAAGACAGTTATGGAAGCTATGAATAGCAAGAAAATGGCAAATGAAGCCAGCAACTCCTGGAACTCCATATTGGCATAGAGAGCCATCATCCTGCTTGATAGGAGTTTGCCTCCCATATAGAGAAGGATTCCAAACAAGAACGATATTATGAGGGAGATAAGGGAATATGTCTGCCAATTAGATACTATGTTGTCAACCAGGGATATGCCCGTTGTGAATGTTCCCTCTCCTAATGTCTGGTTAAGGGTTAATGCCTGGGGAGTTGAGGAAACATCTGTCAACGCAACTGAGTCGGCAAAGGCAAAAGATAAAAACAACAATAATATGATGGCCCTTCTCATGATGCTCCCTTGAAATAATCAAATACCTTGTTAAAGTTCGTGGCAAATGTCAATGAAATAGCTAAGGCAAGCGAAGGAATGACTAATATCAAGGGGTAGTAACTAACCAATGTTGGAATGGAATATGGAATGTTCTCGCAGTCAGTAAATGGCCCGAATACAAAGTGCTCCTTAACCCCGGATGTTGAGCAAAGCGTAGAGACGGGATGGCTCGCATCAAATATGCCATAAAAAGTAGCTAAGAGGAAGGGGAAGACTGCACCAAAAGCAAAAACTAGCGTGAAGAGCATATTACCCGCTTGCCTCGTCCAAGGCAGGAGCCTAAGTATTACTGCCATAAGAGGTATTAGGGGTAGTAGGTCCTCAAACAAGAAGCTGAATATTATCCTATTAGGGATTAGGAGGGTCTCGGCAAAATTGGCATATTGTGATATGACAATTGAAACCATATCAGAGTATGTCCTGAAATTATAATAAGGAGAGAGCGAGAGTGTTACTGTTATGGCAGAAGGTATGGATGTAACATAGTTAAGCGTGCCCATTGACAAACAGTACCAATATGTGGGAAAAGTAGCAACGCATGAGAGAGCCATAGAAGCTTCAGCAATCCCTAAAGAAGTGAGAAAGGAAGCTGAGAAGGGAGAGATTGCAGTGAGGGCAGGTACATAGACAGAGCCTTTTACTAAGAAATCATACTGCTTGTTGGCTGAAGCAACAATAGAAGATTTTAGTTGGTTCTCGTAGAAGACCATCCTGTCAAGGACATACGTTATCATATTGTTCTGGCCAGTCTGGACTGCCAAAAGCTGCTGGAAGCCAAGGAGAAGAGAGGAATATGTTACGAACATCATTAGGGTTAGGGCAAGCTGCCATACCTCTGTCTTTGCCAAGACTACCCACTGCGGTTTAGTTAACTTGCCAAATATGTAGATTATTGCTATTATGGCTGCGCTAACGACAAAAAGTAATGCGATGGTTGGCAAGGAATCTGCGAAGAACAGCTCCTGTAATGACTGGGCATTTGCAACTGCTATTAAGAGCAGGAAACTAAACACGACTCTGTATTCCATAGAGGAAGAACTCACCTCCTAACAATAATGATAATGACCTTATGAAGGCAAGGGTTGAAAAAACTGTTATGAATGAAACGAAGACAAGACGGACTTGGGCAAATATTGCTGTGTTCGCAACTGCCTGCAATGAATACATAAGTTTCTTCGTGTTCGTTGGCCCCGTAAGGACATCTGCTACACGGTCTAATGGCAAGGCTACTGCAGATAGCGTTGCCTTTGTTCCTGCAACTGCCCAAGTGGCAATAGGACCTAAGGCAGCTTCTCCGGGCGTTGCTAGAGGGGCTGAGATAAGAGATGTGTAAAAAGAGGTCTCAAAATATCCCTTGAAAGCAGTTGTGGAACTATCAAATGTTGAGATGGCTGGTTGCAGATCAGAGGAAGATGGAAGGGATATGAGAACTGCTGCTAGACTGGCGGCAACATAATAAGATAATGGCAAGGCTATGAGGAGGCCGAGAGCGACAGATATGAGTGTAGAGCCTATCCTCTTGAGGGGTGGGAACAACCTTATGAGTATGCCAAAGGGCACTAAGTAGGTTAGTGATATGTGTATGGCAAATTCTATGAAAGATGAGAAAGCCAAGGTTATTGCCCAAGTTGAGAGCAGGGAAGCGGCTGAAGAGGAGATATTGCTAGCCATTATGGAAGCAGCTGCGAACTTCCCCCCTAATGAGTAGCCCGTTTTGACTATCCAAGATATGGAGTAGGAGCTTGAAAAAGGGGAAAGGTCTGCCACATAAGCATAGAGCTCTGCGCTACTGGCGTACATTTTCTTAAGGGACATGAGGAAATCATAGTCTGGGGAAGCATAGAAGCTATTTCCATTTAATGCACTTATCAAGTTTGCAGTGTTTGGAGCAAAAGAGGGGAGGGCCCCTATATAGGGGACGAGGAGCATAGTTAGGACAAGGATCAAGAGCACTCCAGATGTAAGGGATTTTAGCTCCATCTTCACTTTTTCGTCGGCATTCTGGAGTGCTAATACAGATGCCAAAATCCGATATAATGAGATGTATGCAACTCCCAAAGCTGCTGCAACTAAGAAGGTAACAGCGTAGCTTGACAAATCTAGCGAGTAAGTCATCGTTATAGCGTTCTCTCTCTGTATTTAAAAGGTTTCCTAATAGATAGGCTGCAAAGAACACCTCCCTGGTTATTGTCGCTATTTACGGCAACTTATGATTTATAAGCATTTCTCCTCTTAAATTAAGATATGAAACTTAGGAAGCTTGGCAGAGCTGTAATGCTTGGAGCTGCGTTGAGTGTTGG
>RFJG01000076.1 GCA_003694965.1 Methanobacteriota archaeon
ACTTCAACCTCTTCTGTCTTCTTTTTCTTGAATTGCTTCGCAATCCTAGCTAAGAAGCTAACCTTCCTGACTGCAAAATTCCTTTTGTAATCATAATCTTGGAGGAGGTTGAATTTTAGTTTCACCGCAACACCTACAGGGGTTTGATGTATTTCCTTTCAACAAGCCTGTTAAGAGCTTCCTCTATTCTTGGCACTGGGATATGATTAATCCTGGAAAATTCCGCGATGTCTATCGTCCCATTATGCTCTTTTATCCACTCTATGAGCATATCGTTAAGCGCATCATCACTCGGCGTTTCATACTTCCTCAACTTCAACCTTAGCTCAGATAATTTTGAATTCGTCTCATAAAGCTTTCCAGTAAGGGACTTTATTTGCATCTCAAGGTTCCTTTCCTTTGCTTGAAGCTGCTTTATCCTTTCCCTGAGCCTGTCATTGTCTATTATGACATCTTTCATATCTTTCGTGAATTTTGTGAGGAACTCCTGCAAAGAAGTATCTATCAAAGATATTAGAGAGCTTATTGGCAGCTTGTATAAGGCAGCGACCTGCTCTATAAGAGGCAAGACCTTGGAAAACACAGAGAGCTGCCTCACACTTGGGCTCTCGCCTTCGGAAACTGTATATATCACCTCTATCTTATCACTCATAAAACGGACTATGAAAAATTTCAAAGGTTCTTTTGAAACAGATGTTTCCTCAACAAACGATAGAAGAACAGCGTCAGTAACCTTGGCAACATTGTAGCCCTTAAAATTGTTGACTACCTTAAAGACATCATCCAGGTTAGCGTTTGCTTTGGAAACAAGCTGAACCACTATTATGTCTGGTTGGCTCATTTTTTCACTCCCCTCCTAACCTTTTTCTTGACCGCCCTCTTAGATGCCCTCTTTTTTGGTTTTTTGGCAGCGGATTTAGAGGCCTTCTTAACAGCACGCGTTGGTTTCTCTTCTACCTTTGGCACGTGCCCAAAAACAAGAAGAATGACAAATGAGATGACCAGCAAGATTGTGGTTGCGAAAAGAACGAGGACCCTGCTTATGTTTCCTGAGAGTATTGGCAGAATTATGCCAAGAACAAAGAAAAGTGCCAAGAACACTGCTCCATAGTACATTATCTTCTCATAATGCTTCCTTTTCTTAAGATAGTCCTCGTAATGCTCCTCGCATATGAAAATCTCATTGTTCTTCAATGTTCCTGTCTTGCCCTTAATCCACCTAAGTGCCCTTATAACATAGTCGTCCATAACGCGGTATCCGCCATCAACTTCTTTCCCATCTATTAAGCAGAGTCTTGCCATATTATCACTTCTTCAACAAAAGCCGCGTAGGCTTCCCCACTTTCCCAGATTTCTTGAAATCAACCTTTGTGAATATGTTTATGATTGTTGCATCATCAACACCCATCTCTTTTAGGAAATCAACAACTATCCTCCTATCCACTCTCTTCTTCTCCAAGAGCAATGCCAAGTCTATGACATTCATCCTCCTCGATGATTTCTCAAATGTGCTCGTTATCTCTTGAACATCCTCCTCAGCAAGGCCGAAACGCCTCAGTCTATCCCTAAACTCATTCTTCTTTATAGATATAGAAAATGCCATAGCAACACCCTCAACTCCCTCAAATGTAATGAAGAAGTCCTTAATGGGCTCCTCGCCCTCTATCTTATGTATTATGAAAGTCTGCGCAAATTGCAGAGGTGTATGGAAAGCTATGTTAACAGCCGTTTGACCAACACCGAACTGCATTATCTTTTTCCTCATATAATTGCTGAACCTGAGAGAGCCCTGTAAGTAATCCAAATAATTCTCAAACTTAGTCTTTAGTATGAATGTAGTGCCGACGTTGCTGAATATTGCCTGGTTTATGTCTGTTGGGTTCTGGCTAGCTATTATAAGTGAAAAGTTGTATTTCCTACCTTCCCTAACTATCATTACAACATCGCTGTTTTCTTCTCCAGCTATCTTCCAGGCCTCGTCCAACACTGTTATGAGTTTTACTCCCTTCGTAGTCTGGGCTCCTTCCAACCTCATTTTCTCCTTTATGAATTGGAGCATCGTCAAGGCACCTAGAGCGCGAGCATTCTCGTCTGGCAACCCAGTTAAGTCTAGGTCAACAAGGCCGGAGCTGACTATCTCATCTAGATTTACTGTGCTCTTTTGTGCGAAATAATCTTCTCCCTCTCTTGTGAACGACTTAATCCTATGTATTGCGTTGTCCAACTCAGCAGGATATTGATATGTGCCAAGCTGCTTCATCTCCTCAAGTATCTTAACAACATCTTTCAATGTAGGAGCTTCCAACTTGTTGCCAAGCTCATCCCTCTGATCTCTTGAATCAAGCTTAAACTTGGCCCTTACATAAGCCTCTTCTATTGCCTGCTCTGTGAGCCTTTTCTGCTCTGGGTATTGCGCTATATCTGTCAGTATCTCCAGCGTCCTGAGGACTTGTTTTATCCTGTCATAAGGCCTCATGCCACCAAGGTCTAGAAGGTTTAAGTAGTTGCCCTTGCCAAGAGCAACCAACTTTCCGCCAGTTTCAAGGACCCAATCCTTATACTCCCCAGCCCAGTCTATGATTATAGCGTTGGCTCCCCACACAAAGCTGGCTCTTATTAGTAGTGTCTTTATGAAATAGGACTTACCACTTCCGGAAATACCCACTATGGCTATGTGAGGGTTAGTAGCATAAGAGGGGTTCCAGAAAAATGGTACAGACAATACATCTGTCCTTCCAACATATAGGCCTTTGGAAGTATCCTCCATAAGAAACTCTGCTGGCGGCTCAGGGGGATGCACTAATATGTTCCTCTTAGCGAGCTCCACATTGTTGGTTTCAGACAAAAGGAGCTTGCCTGGAGGTATTTTAAGGCTCATATGCCACCCCCTGCTGTCTTCTCCCTCTCTGTCCTCTCCTCAAGGTCTTCTGGAGAAACGGGCATAAACCTTTCCCAATCGAACACCTTGAGCATCTCATCAGCAGTGAGCTTAACAACTTCTGTATTAAGAGCATTAGAGAGCAGTGTCCTAAGCTCAGAAGCGTTGTTGTTAGCTCTTGCTATTGCCTCGTCCCTTGTCAAGCCAGCATCTGTAGTCATCGCATAGAGGACAACACGCAACGGCCTCAAACCTCTTGTTAGCTTATCTATTTGAGCATTCCAATACATAACTTCCCTCTCAAACCTCTCAATACGGAGAGGGTCCGGTTCTGTCTTTTCCCTTTCTCTCTGGAGCCTTAATTGCGCTTCTGCCTTCTTTGTTTCCAACTCCTTCCTCTTCTCTGTTATGTCAACGGCATGGAGGACATAACCTATCTTAACAACTTTCTTGAAGCTTGCCATAGCCCTCTCAAAGAGCTTATTGTAAGACCTTATTTGCTCTTCTGACATCTCCACAGCTGATTGGTAGAGCCTCAAACCCAAAAAGACACTGGCATAATACTTGCCATCCCCCGACTTCTTGACAATTACATCTTGGGTTGGGGGGATCTCGTAGCCATCTGTTGTTATTAGGACTGTTTTGCTCCTCTGTGTTAGCCAAGGCACAAGCATATAGCCATACTTGTAAAATGCCATCGCCAAAGCAGCGCCGATGCCTGCGAACAGGGCACCGAAAAGAGTTATTAAGCCTCCTCCTGCACTTAGGGCCCCGAGAGCGCCTAACGCCCCTATGCCCAATGATAGGTAGAATGCGAGTTTCTCGTTCATAACGCTATTTCAGAAGTCCGTTATATAAAGCTTACTATGCTGGCGTTTTGAATGTGTTTTTAAATATTTTCTTCCAAGGGTATAGAAGTGGCTAAGTAGCCCCGATAGCTCAGCTGGTAGAGCGTCCGGCTGTTAACCGGAAGGTCGGAGGTTCAAGTCCTCCTCGGGGCGTCCAGCCCCTACTTCCTCCTTTTCTTTGTTGTTGCCTTTTTCTTAGCTAGTTTCTTTTTCGATGCTGTCTTCTTAGCTGGTTTTTTCTTAGGTACTTTTTTCTTAGTCGTTGGCTTTTTTACTGCTTTTTTCTTAGCAGGCTTTTTCTTAG
>RFJG01000077.1 GCA_003694965.1 Methanobacteriota archaeon
CTACACTCTAACTACTGACAGTCAAGGCATAGCAACATACAAGCCAACAGAACCAGGCCTCTATACATATACATCTACTCTCCCAATAAGCAAGACAACAACAACAAAAGTAACCCAACAAGTAACTTATAAAGCAGAGGTTCCTCTTAAAATAAAGAAGACTGCTCCAGTAACCATAAAACCCAAGATAGATGCTCCATACACGGCAGATGTATACATAGGGAAGCAGTTAGTTGCTTCTGTTGATGGGAAGGCTGGCCAGGCTGTCAGGGTTACACTCCCACCAGGAAATTACCTTGTTGTAATTAAGGCAAAGACTGATATAAAAGGCGTTGCCATAAACATAGAGGGAGAGAGCACACTCCTCAACATAAACAAGAATACACTAATCTTTGGAGGCATAATAATCCTAGTCTTACTCGGTATACTAGTTCTATTTTACATAAGGAGGAGGAAAAAGAAGAGGAAATCATTTTAAGCCTTCCTCATAATATAGTGGTATGCTTGTATGGATAAATGGAGAGATGAAGGACGAGAAGGAGGTAGAGATCCACCCGTTGTCTCATAGCTTGCATTATGGCGATGCCGCATTTGAGGGTATTAGGGCATATGAGCAAAAAGACGGTTCTGTAGCTATTTTCAGGTTGAAAGAGCACGCAGAGAGGATGGTAAGGAGTTCTGAGATTCTCATGGGTACTAATGTTCCTTTCACAGCCAAAGATGTTGAGGAAGCATGTAAGGCTGTGATAAGGGAGAACAACCACAAAGATGCTTACATAAGGCCCATCTTTTTCTTGGGCAACGGCACAATAGGCCTCAACAATATAGAGAAGAATAAGCAGTACTTGGCAGTTATGGCATTGCCTTTTCCTTCTTATCTGGGCGACAAGCCAATAAGAGTAATGATAAGCAGTTATAGGAAAACCCCTTCTGTTGTCCAACCATCAACGGCAAAGCTTTCAGCAAACTATGTTAATAGCATATTCGCAACAAGGGAAGCAAAGAGAGCTGGCTATGATGAGGCCTTGTTGCTCAACATACATGAGAGGGTAGCGGAAGGTCCTGGGGAGAACTTCTTCCTTGTTAAGAAAGGGAAGATATATACGCCACCAGTTTCAGAAGACATATTGGAGGGAATAACTAGAGATACTGTCATAACGATAGCAAGAGAGCTTGGCTATGAAGTCATAGAGAGAACTCTCGGTGTTTCAGACATATACGGCGCTGAGGAGGCATTCTTCACAGGGACGGCAGCAGAGGTAACGCCCATAGCAGAGGTTTCTTCTTTCAAGTTTGGGGACGGCTCAACTGGCCCAATAACAGAGAAGATAAGGAGTTCTTTCAAGGAAGCAGTTAGGGGCAATACAGAGCATAAGGAATGGCTCTCAAAAGTGTGAGTCATTGAAGAAGCTCTTGACATGGTAGGCTGGGGCTTTTGTTATGATGTAGTCCTCCTTTGGCATAAGAGGCATATAATTGCTCCATGAGAACCTCTCATCCATGAAGATTATAGCCGCTTTGTCACTTTCCTTCCTTATGGCCCTACCGCTTGCTTGCAATGCCTTTGTTATTGCAGGATATGTATATGCGTAATCCCAGCCTTTTCCGAACTTCTTGTCATAGTATTGTATGAGGGCTCGCGTTTCAAGCTTCATCTCCTCCAATGCCAAGCCAGCTATTACGAGGGTTTTGATTTCTCCGTCTGAGAAATCCACACCTTCTGCCAATGAACCTCCTTGGACAGCAAAAAGCAGGGCTTTCTGAGCTCCAAAAAGCTCCAATGTAGCGTTGTTCTCACTTGGCGTTGAGTTCCTTTTTTGCATCAAGACAGGGTAGCTTCTCACATAGTCTCTGACATCCTCCATAAACTCAAATGATGGGAAGAACACCGCCACCCCTCCAGGAGTTACTGCGAACAGCTCATCTATATGCCTCGCATATGCCTCATACATATGGGAGTCTCTCTGCGAATAGCGTGTTGTCACTCCCTTGACTATTGCTATGAGACGGTTGTCCTTTGAGAAAGGACTACTGTATTGCTTGCTTACGGCTTCCTTTATGCCTAGCACATCCTCATACATATGGAGTGGCGTCAGTGTGCCGCTCATCAACACTGCGCTATCAGCCCTGTTAATGATATTAGTTACTAATGATGGGTCCATAGACTTCTTCGTTAGGGAGATCCCCTTAGCTGTCCTCTTTAATATCCTTATCACATCTATGTTGTCTTCTTCCCAATGCTCCAAGAACCTCGCTACCTTGAGCGAGGCGCTAGATTTGTTATTGTTCTTAGTATAGCTCTCTCCTATTTTTTGGAGCAACTCCCGTATCTCTTTCATTGAGTGGTTTTTTTCAACAAGGCCCGTAAACTCTTCTCTATTAACTAGGCATTCCCTGCTGTCCGAGTGCTCCCTTGACAATGCTTTAAGCAAGGACACCATATTAAGCTTCCCGAAACCTTCTTCTTCTGCTTCCTTGTCAACTCTTTTCAGCATTCCCTCTGTTATTGTCTTTGAGAGCTGTTCCCTTATCCTTGATGGTAAGTTATGTGCCTCATCAACTATGACAATGGAGTTCTCAACGCTTTTTTTGAGCTTTGTCAAGAATGCCTCCCTTATGCTCGGTATGAAGAAATGGAAATAATCCGCTATTATGAGCGTTGATTCTCTTGCCAACTTCACCATTATCTCATATGGACAGCCTTCATTCTCCAACCCAAATTTGTATATGTCGTTATGGTCTGGAGATTTGTAAGTTATCTTAACCTTTTTCATTATCTCATCAGCTTCTATGCTCTCTTCCCTATTGCTGCCAACAACTTTTTTGTAGTATTGGCAGAGCTCATCTTTTCTCAGGGCTTCGCACGTGCTGTAAAAGCTATCTGAGTCGAGTTTTGTTATGGTTGGGAAAATGCAGCCGTATTTCCTGCCAACAACATCGCTAGCTCTTATGGAAGTGCCATACTTATCATTTATTCCCCTAACAACATCCAGCGCTATCTTGTGCTGGCTTATCTTTGGAGTTAGGAAGAATACAGTGAGGTTATTATCAACAGCTTTGGTAAGAGCCGGGCTCAATACAGCATCTGTCTTACCTAGCCCCATCGGCGCATGCGCCAATAGAGTCCTCCCATCTTCCAATGCAGTTATGACATCGCTTATTAGTTTATCTTGGTATTTTCTGTAAGCATTGTGTCTGAACAAAAGCACATAGCCATAATGCTACTATGTGCTTTAAACACCGCCACCTCTACAACTTTATAAATCTTTCCCTTAAATTAAGCATCTATGAGGCTTTCCCTATATTTATTGTTGTTGTTAGTAGCTTTCTCTTTTTCCTTCGCAGTAACGCAACTAACTTCTTGTGGCACAATAAGCGCTTCTGGTCAGTATGAACTAGCTAACAATGTTTCCACCACTTCAATTTGTTTCACAATTTCTGCAAGCGATGTGGATTTTTCTTGTAAGGGGTTTGCTATCAATACAACGACATCAGCACAAGCCCAAAGAGCTTTTGATATATATGGTGTCAATAATGTTACTGTAAGAGATTGTCCAAACATTACAAATTATGTCTATGGAGC
>RFJG01000005.1 GCA_003694965.1 Methanobacteriota archaeon
ATATGGAGCAACTCAACAAATTCTTCTCAATGAGTGAAGAAGAGAAGGAGGTAATGCTACGGTACTTGCCAGGGCCATATACATTCATAGTTGATGGCAGAGGAGAATTTGAAGGAAAGCGAATAGGAGTAAGGGTTCCTGACCATTATTTCTCAAGAAAGCTTGCTTTGGAGTTGGGAAGGCCTGTAATCTCAACATCTGCCAACATATCTGGTAAGGAAAGTCCCTCCTGTGTTGAAGAGATAGAAAACGGGGTGGCTGAGCAAACAGCCATAATAGTAGATGGTGGCCATTGCAAGTATGGAGAAGGCTCAACTGTTGTTGACATAAAAAACAATAAGATAATAAGGCAGGGAGCTGGGAAGTTCACATTCTAATTTACTTGGCAGCACTAACAAGCTCTACAGCATCCCTGTGATGTAAGACATAATCTTTAGCTAACCTTCTCCTTGTCCTTGCATCCATCCCATATAAGAGAGCTTTCGCTATGTCCGAGTGTATCTTCATCGCAAAGTCGTAGAGGGTTGAGCCATCCTTGAGAAGGAAACAGTCCGGCAGTATCCTACCCTGGCTGTCTTCAAGCTTTGAACCAGCTGGAAAGACCGCTATATAGTTGAGAATGTTAAAAACAGCGTGCTCTATGACTTTCTGTACTCCAGTGCCTCCAAGCTTATCTAGGACATTAGTCTCTATCTTAGATAAGGCAGCCTTCTGTTGTTCATTTAAGGTTGTCTTCTCTTTGAAAGTAGCTTCTCCTGGAATGTAGTCAATAAGGCCCGCCTTGGCAGCTCTTTTAAGTGCTAGCTCTGCCTCCGCAGAACAAGGTATTATATCGTATTTCTCCTTTAGCCTATCGTAATTCTCCTGTGCATGTGGCAAATCTATCTTGTTGCCTGCTATGACTATCTTCTTCGTCTTTTCCCTAAGGAACACTGCTACCTTGAAAATATCTTGCCACTCCTCCATAGTGCCAAACTTCTCTATTACTTCCTCGGCTATAGTGTTATCAACACGGAAGCTTGAGAGCATCTCAACAAGGATATCCTCATCGCTCCTGCCACTCCTCTTGAGGCGTTTCATCTTATCCATGTTCCTCTCTATAACATTCTTATACCAATGATTAAGCTCCTCCTCTAAAAAAAGGATGTCCTTTTCTGGATCGTGTTTTCCATAGCCTATGAAATTCCCTTCCTCGTCTGTTGAACCGCTCATATCAACAACGTGTATTAATGCCTCTGCCTGATTTAGATCGTTGAGGAATTGGTTGCCAAGACCTTTCCCCTCGTGAGCGCCAGGAATTAAGCCGGCAACATCTATGAGTTTCACGGGGACAAAGCGCCACTTCCCAGCTAAGAAGCCTGTCCTAGGTGTTGGCACAACGCCGAACTCCTTACCTATGTCCTCAACTCTTACATAAGCTGTACCTACATTTGGCTCAATAGTAGTGAACGGCCTATCGCTAATCTCAACGGGCGCCATTGTGGCTGCTGCGAAGAATGTTGATTTTCCAGCTGAGGGTTTACCTACTAATCCAAGCATCTCTCATATGTTCCTTAGAGCAATTTATAAAGTATTGAGGAGTGTTGCTTGGGAATTGAGAGGTATGGAGTGGAGAATTAGGAGCGAATATATTAGCTTTTAAACATTTCTCAACACATATGTGAAGCTATGGGAGTAACAATACGAAAGTTGAGCGAAAGCACGGCAAAAGATACTGCTAAAAGAAGTATAGAGATAAGGAAAAAGGCTCTTTCAGAGAGAAGGCTTGGAGGAGTATACAAGGACCAACTGCCAGACATCATAGGAGTTACCAACACTCCTTACTTAGATATTAGCCATGCCCTATATGGGATTAACATACCTCAAAAAGAGGGAGTACTAACAGGTGGTTTTTTCGGACAGGTTTCTATGGTTAGTACGCCGACAGACTTGGAATGGGTAAAGGATTATGAGCAATTTGCCTATATGATGAACCACTTGGAAGAGCATGGGAAGAGGATTCCTTTTATCTTGTTTGTAGGAGAAGATTCTTCAGCTGGTTTTAGGCTCATAAGAGAAAGGAAAGAGGTCTTCCTCAAGAGACTGTGTGAATCTGGAAGGATATACGATAAGCAGATGGGTAGGGTATTCGCTAATTATGATGGAGGAGTTGTTAAGATACCCCTCCTCTTGACTTTGTTTAATAGGGAAGAGAGGGCATTTTATGTTATAGACCAGTTCAACAACAAGGTTAGATTGGTTGATTGGTTGAGGACAATAAAGACTCCTAATGAGGAACTTAAAGAGGAGTTAATTGAAAAGTTCGAAGCATTTGAAAAGGATGGGAAGGAAATAAAGAAAGAACTGTCCCAGATCGCCCTCTCTTGCTGTGACGCCAGGGCTTTTGGTTTTGGAGAAGAGGAGTATCGCGTTAAGACATTGGGAGCGTTGCTCTCAAGGAAAAGGATGAAGGTTATGTTGAGAAACAAACTGAGGAAAGGGAGTATCATCTATGAAGTGCACACAAGATGTGGTTATATGACATCTGCAGTGCAGTTCTACCAAATGGTTAAGCTCCTCCAAAAGAAAGAAGAGTCCAGAGTTGCTGTTTTTGAGGAGCTAAGCAAAGCTCTTAAGGGAGAACATGCCATGAGGTTGGACATATCGCACGCTAGAAACTTACCAAGCAATTACAGAGAGCTGTTTGAGAGGGTTTTCTGCTCCCCTAACAATGATTTCCAAGACATAATGCTCCATATGTTTAGCCATCTCAATATCTTGGAATTGGGCAGGGACAAGAAGGAAGTAAAGATGCCCGCCTATGACAGGATAATGGAAGTTATGAAAGAAAAGGACATAGTATATTCTCCAGAGGTGCAGGTCTACTTAGTTACTGAAGAGCTTCTCATAGAGCAAATTGCAGCATTATCAACAATAGCAGCGACAATAAATGGGGCTTCTGTTGAAGTTGATGTCTACCCTACAATGTTTTCATTAGCAGATTTCAAGAGGTATAATCTACCACTGGACAATAATAGCAACATAGCGAGTTTGGAAAGTAGAGTGGTTGAGGAAGAGGAGCTAACCAGGATTAATGAATTTGGAGAGGAGAAGAAAGTTGTTGAGATACTCGGCCTATAAAGCTTAAAAACTCTTGGCAACTCTTCTATTAAGAAGGGCCCTTAGATCAGTCCGGTAGATCGCTCCCTTGGCATGGGAGAGGCCGGGGGTTCAAATCCCCCAGGGTCCATTCCGCCTTTGGAAAAGGCGGAACCTAAACTATCATACACGGAACCAAGGTTCCGATCCTCCTTTTGCATCTATTCGCCGGAGGGCAACTAGTTGAAGATGGCCGAAGGCCTATCTAGAATTTTGATTGAACTTTTGATAAAAGTTCAAGTGCTACTGCTCTTGTGCCATTACATTAACAACTGTGGCATCGTTGCCGTTGTTCATTATGACGATAGCAGAAGTTCCAGGAACATCGCAGACCTTGTCAAAATAGGTGGTGGATTTCTCATAGCAGGAATTTAAGTACTTGAATGGCTTTCCGTTTATGGCGTTGTCTGCCTCTTGTGAAGAAGGCACTATGTAAACATCAACAGAAGAGTCTGCCGTAACCTTGAATTCATAAGTTGTCTCATCTTTTTGTGTACATACACCTAACCACCAACCCCAATAACTAGGAATTACTATCTCCTTGTTGAAATCAACAGAATAACTTAAGTTGTGGATAATTGGGTACATTACATCTGATGTGTCGTTGCTATGTTGATAACCGAGTATGTGGCCGAGTTCGTGGATTGCGAGCATCTTCATGGCAAGAGGGGAGTACTCAGAATAGCTGTCTTGACAATTGCTATCACCCATACCAAGTATTGCCCTCTTTCCTCCTATCTCTGCCCTTCCGATTGTTTCTCCTTGGTATTCTTTGGCCCAGTCAACCCATACATCATGCTCCTGCGTTTCAGGGACTCTTACAAAATGGACTCCCAACCTCTGCTCCCAATATGCAAAAGCTTCATCAAGGGATTGTTGGAAAGCTGGGTCGCTACCTTGTGGCAAGTCTGAAACGAAGACCCTTATTACAGGAGTTACCTCAACTATCTTTGTCGTGGAAGAGTTAAGGCCTCCATCATCAACTGCGAACATCGTAATGGTGTGGTTGCCCGGCTTAGTGAATGTTGGGAATGGCACATTTGCTGGCCACGTCAAATTTGGAGAGCTAGCATCCCATTTTGCAAGTTCCTTGCCATCCACAAAAATAGAGCAATGAAGCAGGTTTCCCTCCCTATCACTACAACCATAAGTAAAGGCAGGCGAGAAAGGAACTCTACCCCTACTCTCTTCCAACTCAAGTGTTGTTGTTGGAGGAGTATTTGATGATAAAGTAGTGGTTTCCAATGGTTGCTGAGAGCTCCCTTCCTCTAAGCAGCCAGAGATTAACAAGAGAGGTATTAAAGATAAGAGTATTGCAAGTTTCAGCTCCATAAAAAAACTTCTGTTGGAGGTATTAAAAACATAGCGGTAGAATATCTGTTATGGAGAGTATCCTGCTCGATGTTGATTACACTTATGAGGACGAGAAGAACATCATGGTCCTCCACCTAAAAGAAGGAAAAAAGCGCGTTATAAAGGCTATGGAGTACATGCCCTACTTTCTAGTTGGTGACATAAGCAAGGAAGAGTTGGAGAATGCAATAGACTTACTGGGCAGGGAAGTCCCGGAATTGAAAATAGAAGGTAAGGTTGAGAGGTTTTTTGGAGACAAAAAAAAGGAGTTGTGGAAGGTTGTAGTTGATACCCCTCAAAATGTGCCAAAGGTCAAACATGTCCTCAAACACATGATAGAGGGTAGAGCATCTTTTTATGAGTTTGACATACCATTTAAGAAGAGGTTCTTGATGGACCATAAGCTAGATCCATTGGGTAAAGTAAAGTATAATGAAAAAAACAACATAACCTCAATTCAAGGGGCTGGTGAAGGAGAAGTTGAGCTTATTGCTGGGGCTTTTGACATAGAGGTTTACAACCCAGAAGGAATCCCAAGAGAGGAGAGGGACCCCATAATAATAATAACATATAAAGACAACGAGAAAGAGTATTTCATCTCAACAAAGGGCAAGGGAAAGAATGTTGTAAATGTCAAGGATGAGAAAGAACTCCTCGAAAAATTTGACAGCATAATTAAGGAGAGTAATCCAGATGTGCTCTTAGGATACAACTCATCGCAATTTGACTTCCCCTACATAGAAGGGAGAGTGAAGAAACTCCACGTGGATATGGAACTCATAGAAAGGAGAAGAAAAATAAGAAAGGGCCTAGTAAACGGCTACAAGTTGAGGAATAACATACACTTGGACCTCTATCCTGCTGTGAGGCTACTCACCACTATGGGCGCCATCAATGTGCAGAGACTAACGCTCAAAGATGTCTATAAGGCCATGTTTGGAGAGGAGAAGTTGATGGTTGATAGGGCTGAGATGTGGAAGCTCTGGGATGAAGATGATGATGAACTCCTTGATTATGCACTCGGTGATGCCAGAGCAACCTATAGGATAGGTGAGGAAGTTCTGCCGCTTGAGATGGAGATAGCTAGGACATCAAAGACAACACTCTTCGATGCGAGCTTGTCAACAGCTGGCCAGCTCGTAGAGAGCCGCCTTATGTATTATGCTGCTCTTGAAAAGCACATAATACCGCCGAAACCAAAAGAAAATGAAGTAAAGCAAAGGCTTGAGAACCCAATAGAGGGGGCTTTCGTTAAATTGCCAGAACCTGGCATATACGATAACATAGCAGTTCTCGATTTTAGAGGCCTATATCCGTCTATAATAATAAGCTACAACATAGACCCCTACACGCTTACAGATGGAGAGGGTTATGAATCGCCATCGGGTTATAAGTTCAGGAAGGATTACAGAGGGCTCGTTCCCCGTGTCTTGGAAGAGTTACTGGTAACTAGAGCGGCCATAAAGAAAGAGATAAAGAAAGAGAAAGACAAGGAAAAGTTGAAGAGGCTCAAGGCAAGGAGCCAAGCTCTCAAGATACTTGCCAACTCATTCTATGGCTACTTAGGTTATGCTAGAAGTAGGTGGTATTCTAGAGAGTGTGCTGAGAGCGTTACTGCTTGGGGGAGGGCCCACATAAAAAGTGCCATAGACAAGGCAAAGGAGGATGGTTTCGATGTCCTCTATGCAGATACGGACTCATTGTTCTTGTTGATGGGAAAGAAGAGTAAGGAAGATGTCCTAAAATTCCTGAATAAGATTAATGAGTCGTTGCCTGAGAAGATGGAGCTGGAGCTGGAGAACTTTTATACACGAGCGGTTTTCGTGAGCAAAAAGAGTAAGACAGAAAAGAGAGGAGCGAAAAAGAAGTATGCGATGTTGGCAGAAGATGGGAGCATAAAGATAAGGGGTTTTGAGCTTGTTAGGAGGGATTGGAGCGAGATAGCGAGAGAGATACAGAAAAAAGTCTTAGAGAGCATCCTCAAGGATGGGAGGAAAGAAAAGGCCATAGCGATAGTTAGAGATGCCATAAAAAGGATAAAGGAAGGCAAAGAGAGCCTCGATAAATTTGCTATAAGCACACAGCTTAACAAGAAGATAGAGAACTATGAGGCAATAGGCCCCGAAGTAGTAGCTGCCAAGAGATTGAGAGATAGCGGGATGCCAGTAGGCAAGGGGACGCTCATAAGATATGTCATAACAAAGGAGGGAAAGTCCATATCGGACAAGGCCTATCCATTGAGCATGGCCAAGAACTACGACCCGGATTACTACATAAAGAATCAGATACTGCCAGCTGTGATGAAAATACTCAAAGAGCTGTCTGTTGATGAAGAAGAGTTGTTGACAGGAACAAAGCAACAAGGCCTTAAAGGTTTCTTCTAACTGCTTGCTCTACTATCTGCATTGTGCCTCTTGTATATCTTTACATAGCCGTTGTTATAAGCAAGGTCCCAACCTGGCAACTCCTCCAAGACAAATGCTTTGTAGAGGATGCTGTCATAGAACCTCCCCTTCCTATCTTCCCATCCGCTTACAGTAGTGTTGCCAACCCTCCATATCTTGTCTTTTGTATAGAGAACTTGGTATATGCCAGGCCTTACTTCTTGTAGTATTCCTTTGTTAAGAACAAGGTCTCCCATATCGTTGGTCTTGTTGAGATAGTAGGAGATCGTTATCTTAGCGCCCGTTGAGGCGTCATTTGCCTCTGCTATGCAATAGAGCCTCTTTGCTCTTCTCGCATCTGCAGTGCTGAGTAGTCCTCCAGTTATGGAGTATCCTACTTTCCCAGTTATGCCGCTTATGTTGGAAATAGTACAAGTTTCATTTGTAGTATAGACCATCTCCCACAAGTTGTCAAGCTCGCACTTGCTCTCCAACTGCGCCTTACTTACATCAGTCAAGTTATTCCTAGCGCAAGCAAGATAATTAAGAGCATAGTACTTGCCGCCAAAGGCATTGCCAGAAAATAATATCTCCCTATCAAACAAGGCATAATCAGAACCATACTCTTTGGTTATGTTGTTGAAATCTGAGAGGTTGGCCATTAGGTATGCATGTGCTATATCTCCTATCATCTTCTTAGAGACGTGATCGTTCCTAAGGACTGCGTTCCTCTGGCCCCAGTAGTTTATCCAATGGCCATAGTCCCACCAGCTCGTTATGCGGGCATCATCTGGCGTATTCTTAGATATCCAATCCATAGAGTCAAGCCACACAGCTGGCAATGTTGATGGGCATACTGCCCGTATTATTGCTTTCTTAGTATTGTCAAGTTGCCTACTGTTGGCAGCCAAGTATGTTATGCAGTTGCTTGTTGAGAACTGCTCAGCAACGCTGGCTTCTCCTTTTGCAAGAGAGCATAGTCGCTTCCTATCGTAGTTGTTGCATACGACATCTGCTGGAGCAGATGGAGAAAAGAACTTACAGAGCGTTGGGTTAGAAGAACAAGCAAATGATATTGATTGATTACCTAGACCACAATAACTCTCATCGCACAATGGAGAGAAAGTAGCATTGTATAGAGATGGATCAAATCCAGGCTTCATAGAAGCTGCATAGCTTATGTATGTTATACCAAAAGGTGAGATTAGGTTAGTAGATAGTATGGCAAATGCCACAACAACAAATAAGGCTTCTGACAAGTATGGCAGTGTGTTGAACTTCTTAGAGAGCCATACTAAGGCATATCCTATAATGTAAGAGGAGGCAAGGGCTGCAGCTAATGCTAAGTGGACTATGTACTTGGCCATAACAAGGCCTACTAAAGAGATTGCTAGGAAGAAAACAGAAGCTAACCACAAGACAAGGTCGGGCTCCGCTCTCTTGAACAGCCTCCACAACTCATATATGAAGAAGGCTAGGGAAAAGCCAAAGATATAGAAAATTAATGATGGGATTTTTTGAGTATAGACGATTATGCTGCCAGAGGCTTCCATGATTTTTAGGAAGAGGACAAAGATCCCCTCAAATAGCTGGGCTGGCAGTGCTAAGATAGAAGATAGAGGGAAGGACTCAACATCTCCCTTGTAAAAATCATAAGACAGTATGCCAAGAGCACCTTGCAAAGATGATCCTGCTGGCTGCTGCTCTGCTATTGTCCTCTGTAATGGAATGGAGTAGGAGCCAACGGATATGGTCCTAGTTATGAATGTGAAGCCAAAGTAGGCAATAGCAAGAGAAGCCAAGATAATTAGTGGTAATACGATGTTGGCATTTTTCTTGTAATGGTGTAGAGTAAGGTCTTTCAACCTCTCCTTGAACAAGAGAGTAGCTCCCAAAACAAGAGGCAAGACCCAGAAGAAGAACATATACTTTAGAGGGAGTGTGTTAACCCCATAACTAGATGTAAATATTGACATAAATACTCCTCCTAAGGATATTGCAAGAGAGGAGTAAGCAATAGGGGAAGCATCCTCACGAGATAAGATCAGAGGGATGGTTGCTATGCCTATGAATGCTATGCCAACCATAGTTTGAGTTGATGCAAGAGGGTAGAGTAAGCCTATCAGCAATGGCAGCCACTTGTATATGCCTTTTTTCTTAATGGAAAGGTAAATGGCAGCTATGAACGCCATATGCAGCATGAGAGAATTGGGTTGAGCCTCGAAAACGCCAGCATACATCTTGAACATTAAGACAGGAGTAGTAGCGAATAATAACGCGGCAACTAAGCCAGCAGCAGGGCTAAACCTCTCCCTAAACAACAGGTAGGCAAAGAAGGCCATGAACATAGCTGCAAGAGGCGGATAATAAGAGGCGTGGAATGCCAAGTTGTAGAGGTCAAAGGAGTTGCTATCAAGAGAGTAGATGGCAGCTTGGTAGAATGCAAGGCCGGACACTGTCCTATGTCCAACCTTGACAAGTGGCCACCACGCAGTAAAATCATAAGGTGGAATAGCTCCTGTGTGGAGTATCTGTACAGTTGGATAGAGGTAGAAGTAAGGGTCAAGTTCATAATAGATGGGGGAGACAGCAGTAAACCTAAGTATAAATGCTACGTATAAGAC
>RFJG01000006.1 GCA_003694965.1 Methanobacteriota archaeon
CCCATTGGGTTGCTGGAAGGTGTGGAACCCGCTGGAGGTTCCACGGGTACAAATCCCACCCCCTGCATCCGCCTTTAAAAAAGGCGGTCAGCCTTTTATCAAAAGGCTGAGCCAAAATGTCAGATAGGCCTTCGGCCATCTTCAATTAGTTGCATTCCGGCAGATATACGCATAAGGAGGTTCGGAACCTTGGTTCCGTATATGTTAGTTTTTGCTCAGCTTTTTACTAAAAAGCTGATTTTGGTCGAGCTTTTAGCAAAAGCTCGAGGGAGGTAGTAGGAACCGTAGGTTCCTACATAAGATAGTTTGGGTCTCGCCTTTTCTAAAGGCGAGTGCGGCCGCCGGGATTCTCCCCTCCGTGTTCTCATCCCGCAACACTCGTTGCTCTCGTGATAACGCAAATATAGGCCATTATAACGAGAGCAAGAAATTGCTCCGACCGGGATTCGAACCCGGGTCACTGGCTCGAGAGGCCAGCATCCTTGGCCACTAGACGATCGGAGCTGGTTTTTATTAGTGCGAGAAAAGCTTTAAAACACTCCCCCACCATAAACTAAGGGTATGGGAACAAATATCAAAGTTTCAGATGTTATGAAATCAAATGTAATAGTCATTCCAGCTGGTGCTCCGGTGGTGGAAGCAGCTAAGCTGATGTCAAAGCACAGCATAGGTTCAGTGGTTGTAATAGAAGAGAATGAGGCAAGAGGCATAGTAACAGAGAGAGACATAATAAGGAAAGTAGTGGCAAGTAACAAGCAAGCTACTGTAGAAGTCAGCAAGATAATGAGCTCTCCATTGATAGTGAGCTCTCCCGACATAACAGTAGAGGAAGCTGCCAAAATAATGAACAAGCACGGCATAAAGAGATTGCCTCTTATAGATGACAAGGGATACATAGTGGGCATTATCACTGAGAACGACATACTCAAGCTATTACCAAGTCTCATAGACCTCATAGAAGAGAGGTCATTAATAGGACAGTAATGCTCACTGGGCGTCGGATGGCGGGCCTGAAAGGTGATGGTTGCGGTCAACAACGCCCAGTACATCTTTAACAATGGTAAGAATTGAGGTCCGTGTCGTTCCAAAAAGCAAGGAACAAGGCCTGTACATCAAGGATGGTCTTGTGAAGGTTGCGCTAACTTCTCCACCGGAAAAGGGAAAGGCAAATGAAGAACTTGTGAAGTTCTTCAAGGAACTAGGGTTGGATGCCCATATAGTGAAAGGCCTTTCTTCCAGAAGGAAGACACTGGAAATAAGAGGTGAAAAGGATGAGATATGGAAAAAAATTGAACACGCTCGTAAGAGATAGTGGCAGGAGTGCCACAACAAAGAAGGTGATGTAAAATGGGAAAAACATACATAGATACAGTAAAATATACAGTATATGCTGACTTCATTGTCAGTGGGTTAGTAGAGAAGCCCGACGTTGTTGGGGCTGTATTCGGACAGACAGAAGGACTTCTTGGAGAAGACCTTGATTTAAGAGAGCTCCAAAAGAACGGAAGGATAGGAAGGATAGAAGTAGAGGTAGCTACTGAGAAAGGAAAGACAAAAGGAGTTATCAAGATACCGTCGAGCCTTGACATGGTTGAGACTGCCATAATAGCAGCTGCTCTCGAGACTGTTGACAGGGTTGGGCCGTGCGAGGCAAAGATAGAGGTCAAGAAAATAGAGGACAACAGGAACCAAAAGAGGAAGAAGATAATAGACACTGCCAAATCCCTACTCAAGAGGCTCATAGAGACGCAGATACCAGAGAGCAGGGAAATAACAGATATGGTAAGGAAAGAAGTCAAAGCAAGCGGCGTTGTATTCTATGGGCCGGAAAAACTACCAGCTGGTCCCGGCATAGAGCTGGCAGACTCAGTGATACTGGTGGAGGGAAGAGCGGATGTCATCAACCTCTTGAAGAACGATGTTACGAATGTCATAGCTATAGGAGGGGCAAAAGTGCCTAAGAGTCTCGTGGAGCTCTCAAAGAAAAAGGAGATAACTGTCTTCTTAGATGGAGACAGAGGAGGAGACATAATACTTAAAGAGCTCCTGAATGGAGGGACTGAAATAGACTATGTGGCAAGAGCCCCTCGTGGAAGAGAAGTTGAGGAACTGACAAGGAAAGAGCTAATCAAAGCTCTCCGGAACAAAGCTCCCGTCAACCAAGAAGTTGGCCCTTCAATAAACCAAGCAGAAGAGAAGAAGAACGGGAAGAATAGCGACAAGAAAAAGAAAAGAGAAGAGAAGAAAGAAAAGGAAGAAGTAGATGATAGCCCTGTTGAATTCTCAGAAGAGATGTTCAAAGAGGAGATAGGCAGCTTGAAGGGGAGGCTCAAGGCAAGGTTTTACAACAGAGACAAGGAAGTCATAAAAGAGGTATCGGTTAGGGAAATGCTCCCAACTCTCCAAAAAATAGAAGGAGTTAAGGCCATTGTCTTTGACGGCATAATAACGCAAAGGCTTGCAGACATCGCAAAGAGTAAGGGAGTTGCCTATGTTGTGGGCATAAAGATAGGGAACATAAACAAGAAACCAGAGGGTATGAAGCTCATAGCGATGAGCTAGTATGGAAAAAATAGCAGTTGTTGGCCTTGGGGGTGTTGGCTCTTTCTGTGCTGAATTGCTCGCTAGGGAGGGCCACTCCCTTATCCTAATAGACTATGACACATACGAGAGCAAGAACACCAACCAGCATATGTTCAGGGAGGAGCACATAGGGAAAAAGAAAGTTGATGTTGTGAAAGAGAGACTCTCCTCATTGACTAGTGTTGAGACATTAGCCCAGAGAGTTGAGGAGAGTTCTTTCAAAGCAAGCATTGTTGTTGATTGCACTGACAACAGAGTTAGTAGGCTCGCCACTCTTGAGAAAGCTAAGGAGATGGGAGCTACTTATGCTATGGTTGGTTGCTCTGGAGAGATGGCTATGACGACAATAGGTAGTAAGGGGATTGAAAGACTATATAGTAGAGAGGGGAGTGCTGAAAGAAGCAGCGCTGTTGTAGCGTGCTCAGCAGCAGCCTTGGGGGTTAACAACTTGCTCAACTACCTAAGAGGGGATGGTGTTGTTTTCCCAAAGGCAATTATTTTTAATGTTGAGAAGAACATAATAGAGGTGGTGGATTTATGAAGATAGACCTACACAATCATACAAACGCGAGCAGCGATGCACTCACAAGGCCTAAGGAATTTGTTAAGGCAGCTCTGAAAAAAGGAGTAACTGTAATAGCAGTGAGCGACCACAATACTATGAAAGCCTTCCACAGCGTGGAGAAAGAAGCAAGAGGCAAGGAAATAAGCATAATCCCTGGAGAGGAGATAATGTGCAAGGAAGGCGAGATAATTGGGCTGTTCCTCTATGAGAGGATAAGCCCTGGAAAGAGCGCCCTTGAGGTATTGGATGAGATAAAGAGCCAGGGAGCGCTTAGCTATGCTCCGCACCCATTTGACACTATGAGGCACGGCATAAGAAAAGAAGAGATACTGAACAAAATAGACATCATAGAGGTGTATAACAGCAAGGCATACCCCAAAGCAGATGATGATGCGATGGCTTTCGCTTCAAAAAATGGTAAGCTAATGGGCGCTGGGAGCGACAGCCACGTAGCTGGAGAGATAGGCAGGGCATATGTTGAGAGCCCCGATATGCCAGTAAGGAGTCCAGAAGAGCTCATAAGGGCCCTGAAAAAAGGCAAGCCAACACTAAAAGCAAGGACAAACCTATTGGACAAAGTAGTAAGGAAAGTAACGATAGCCGGGCATAGATTTTTAAGGCGTTGAAGAGAATAATCCTTGTGACCCCCCAAGAGTTGGAAAGTTTAGTGCAGCAGGATAACTGGAGGAGTGCTTTGATAGACTTAGTGTTATCAAATGAGCTCAACCCTTGGGACATAGATGTTGATGTTATGGCAAGGGAGCTCCTCAATGTAGTGAGGGAGAGCTATAGGCTGAATTTTAATGTGCCTGCCAACATGGTTTTAGCATTGGCCATACTCCTAAAATACAAGAGCATGCAGATTGAGTTCAAGGAAGAAGAAGAGCCTTTGCCAGAAATTGATTTAGAGATAAGCGACGAGAAGCTCATAAGGAAAAGGCCCACGATGCCACTAAGCTTGGAAGAGCTTGTGGAAGCTGTTGAGAGAACGATAGAAAAAGTTGAGAAGACGGAAAGGAAACGCGTTGTAAGGGAAGTTAGTGCCCCTCCAAAAATAGAGCTAAGCCCCGAAGAAGTTGAGAGAGAGGTGGAGAAGCTCTACACGAGGATAACGGCGATGGCAAAGAAAGAAAGGATATTCTATTCTAAGATAACTCCGCAAGTGCCGGAGGATATGGTGAAGACACTCCTTTTACTCCTGTTCTTGAGCAATAACAACAAGGTTGAGTTAATCCAAGAAAGGATATTTGAGGATATAGAGGTCGTGCCACATGGGAGAGTTGAAGAGAATAGTTGAGGGAATACTTTTTTTCAGCGCAGAGGAGTGGAAAGCAGAGGACCTCGCAAAGGCAACTAGGAGGAAAGTGGAGGCAGTAGAGAAGGCATTGGAAGAACTAATAGCGGAATACGATAAGAGTCCTAGCGTCATAGCCATCAGGAAGGTTGGCCCATATTATAGTATGAACATAAAGAAGCGCTATGTTGACACTATGAAGAAGTATGTGCACGCAAAGGAGCTCTCAAAAGGAGATGCCAAGATACTTGGAGTAATAGCGGCTAAGCCTGGCATACTAAAGAGTGAACTATCTAGGAAACTCGGCTCCCATATCTACCCCATAATACAGGAGCTTGTCAAGAGAGGATTTGTCAATGAAGTAAAAGAGGGGAGGAGCGCGAGGCTTTTCACAACAGAAAAATACAAGGAATATAGCAAGATATATGGTAAAAAGGAGAAGCAGGAGAAGCTCTCTCCATAAAATCTTTTAGGTCCCAATTTGGAGGCAAGTTTAAAAAGATTTCCTCTGCCTAACTATATACCTTTTTAGAAAGAATGGTTGAAAGGTAGGAAAAGAAAAATGTTATATGAGGTGTAGGTATGGCAAAGAAAGAGCATATGAACATTGTCTTTATAGGACATGTAGATGCAGGAAAGTCTACGACAGTGGGTAGAGTTCTCTACGAGAGCGGAGCAGTCTCCGAGCAGGTTCTTAGGAAACTCAGGGAAGAGGCAGAGAAGCTCGGTAAGGCAACATTCGAGTTTGCATATGTTATGGACAGGCTCAAGCAAGAGAGGGAGAGGGGTGTTACTATTGAAATAAGCCACCAGGAGTTCGAAACACCCAAGTATCACTTCACGATCATAGATGCCCCTGGCCACAGGGACTTTGTGAAGAACATGATAACTGGTGCTTCTCAGGCAGACGCTGCCGTCCTTGTAGTCTCTTGTAAGGATGGCGTTCAGCCTCAGACAAAGGAGCACGCTTTCTTGGCAAAGGTCCTTGGTATAAGCCAGCTCATAGTTAGCATCTCAAAGATGGATGCAGTTAACTATGATGAGGCAAAGTACAAGGAAGTTAGGGAGCAGGTTGAGGCACTCCTGAAGCAGATAGGCTATGATGTATCAAAGGTTCCAATCATACCGGCATCAGCCTACCAGGGAGACAACCTCCTCAAGAAGAGCGACAACATGCCATGGTATAGTGGCCCAACACTGTTCGAGGCACTAGATGCCCTCGTAGTTCCACCTAAGCCTGTTGACAAGGCATTGAGGATACCTGTGCAGGATGTCTACAGCATAACAGGACACGGCCTCGTTCCTGTTGGAAGGGTAGAGACGGGTGTCCTTAAGAGCGGTATGAAGGTTGTTGTAAAGCCTTCAGGAGCTCAGGGAGAAGTCAAGAAAATAGAGATGCACCACCAAGAGATAGCAGAAGCAATGCCCGGAGATAACATAGGTTTCAACCTCAAGGGTGTTGATAAGAAAGACATAAAGAGGGGAGATGTTATAGGCCCTGTGGACAACCCGCCAACAGTTGCCAAGGAGTTCACAGCACAGGTAATTGTGTTGAACCACCCAACAGCAATAAGCGTTGGCTACACACCAGTCTTCCACATACACACTGCAACATTCCCTGGAAGGTTCACTGAAATAGTTGACAAGAAGGACCCGAAGACAGGACAGAGCGCTGGCAAGGCAGACTTCCTCAAGACTGGAGATGCCGGTGTTGTCAAGGTTCAGCCTTTGAAGCCTGTTGTGGTTGAGAAGTTCCAGGACTTCGCACCTCTCGGCAGGTTCGCAATAAGGGATATGAACCAAACAGTAGCAGCCGGCGTTGTCCTCGATGTCGTGCCAAAAGAGTGATTAGATGGCAAAGGCAAGGATAAGGCTTGAAGGGGAGAAAAGCAAAGACTTGGAGTATGTCACTAATCAGCTCCAGGCAATGAGCAGGGCCCTTAACGTAAAAGTTAGGGGCACTGTTAGGTTGCCTCAGAAAAAGCTCGTTATCCCGACAAGAAGAACACCCTGTGGAGACGGCTCAGACACCTATGAAAGATGGTGGAAGAAAATAAGCAGGTGGTTCGTTGATGTTGAGGGAGATGAGAAATCACTGAGGCAGCTCCTGAGGATTAGGATACCCGACAATGTCTATGTAAAGATAATCCTCCTCTCAAGCTAACCCTATTTTATTTTTATTATTCCCTTTTTGGGGAAGAGCTCTGCTGAATTAACCCCATACTCCTCATATAAGTAGTTGGGCACTCCTATGTCTGCAACATAGACGGCATTGCTCTCCATAGAGCCTTTTTTTAGCCACCCCAAAGCTAATACAACACTACTCTCGATGTGCGTAGTTGCATGCCCGCCATCTGCATAGAAACCGCTCGCTATATCCACAGATATTGTAGGGATAGAGAGGTTGTTGATTTCCTCAACAACAGAAGAGAAAGGCTCTCCCATCTCTCCCCTGAAATTATATCCAAATAGACAGTCTATGACTGCCCTACCTACTATGTTGTCCACAATATTGAAATTAGCTAATGATAGTTGCTTCCTAACATTGTCATTGCCGTTGCCAACTAGCAACAGGGAGACATCATAACCCCAAGTCTGCAAGTAGCGGGCAGCACATATGCCGTCTGCTCCGTTGTTGCCTTTTCCCACAACAACGCAAAGAGAGTCCTCTCCTATTGTATTGCTATAAAACTCGGCTACTGCCTTGCCCGCACTCTCCATAAGCCTCTCTATTCCC
>RFJG01000078.1 GCA_003694965.1 Methanobacteriota archaeon
ACCACATACAGGCTAGAGGGAATGATAAAATTTGCGAGAGAGCTACTCATTAAAAGAAATTTCCCAACTGGCATAGCATTGGATACGTGCCTTGGAGCATATGAAATAGAAGAAAGGACAAAACTTTCTGAAGCGCTTTTAGGGAATAGATCAACCGTATTAGAATTGCACGCATATGCAAGCAAGGAAGAGGAAGTCCTACTAATAGATAGTGTAGAGTTCTGCAGGACTATGATGAGAAGCTTGGAAGTGCTTGAGGAAATCCTTGATGGTATGAAAAAAGGCCATGTTAAGCATTCATTTTTTAGCGAACTTTCCGGAGAGGAAGTAGGGTTTGGGATAGATTATGACGAGATAATGCAGTTTAGTGTGGAGATATTTGGGAAGAGCCTTGAGGCAATGTTGGAAAGCTCAAGGAAAAGATTAGAGAAGCTTGAAAGATGGGCTAGATTTTTTGTTATTGAGTTCCCAGGAATAGAAAATGAATTAGTAGATGGTCCTGATGGGCTCCTGTCCTTATCATTAATTAGTGGCCTGACATACACATCGCAGTATGCGATGAGGGAGGTCTTGCCATTAGAGGGAGAGATTGATTCAGAAGGTGTTGCACGTAGGATAATTGAGGAAGTAGAGAGGTTAGTGTAGCCAACCCCTCTTCTCCATAGCATCATCCACTCTTGCTCTTGCTATTTTCATAGCAGCGTCTCTTGTATATGCTTTTCTGTTTGCCATAACATCCAATGTGTTGTTCCTTATTTTGTTCTCAACTATGGAAAACATCTCATCTTTTGTATAGCCCCTAGTCTCTGCCCAAGAGCTTATGACTCCTCCAGCATTGACGAGAAAATCTGGCAAGACTAGCTTGCCCGCCTTCTCTAAGAGCTTCTCAATTGGGTGCGCTATCGGTATGTTGGCTGCCTCCACTATGTATTTGGCTTTTACCTTCTTGTAATTCTTCTCGTTGATAGCATTGGGCCTAGCACCGGGTATTACAATGTCTGCGCTGACCTCAAACAACTTAGTAGAGGGCAGGACTCTGCCTTTCTTGTAAGCAGTGACCGTCCTTCTCTTCTTTTTTACTTCCATTAACTTTGGTATGTCTAAGCCTTCCTTGTTGTATATCGCTCCCTTAGAATCGCTCACGGCAACTATTCTTGCGCCCATACTATGTAGGTAAGAGGCTGTGAATGTCCCAACATTGCCGAACCCCTCTATAGCTACACTCATACCCTCTATGTCCTTGCCTAAGCTATCCAACATAGTAGAGGTTGCTACCGCTACTCCATAACCTGTTGAGCCGAGCTCGTGAGGAAGGCCTCCCATGGATGATGGCTTGCCTGTAGAGACATTGAAAGATAGCTCATCAGCTAATACTGCCATCTCCCTCTCTCCCGTATACATATCAGGGCCTGCTATGTAGAGGTTACCCATAATAAGAGAGAGCTGCTTGGCAAATCCCCTTAGTAGGGATTCCTTGTTGGCTTTGTGAGGATCTACAACTATCGCAGCCTTCGCCCCTCCAAAAGGTATGTCAGCCAGAGCGTTCTTCCAAGTCATTGCCCTTGCCAAGCCCCTCACCTCTTCTTTTGTAGCATCTGGGACCATCCTTATCCCTCCTTTGCCCGGTCCCCTAGCTATGTTGTCTATAACCAAGAAAGCTGAGAGGCCGCTCCTCCTGTCGTTTACATTAATCTCATATGCTGGGCCGTAGCTATCACTGCAACACACGCCATTGCAAACCTTAACGATACTCCCTGCCATACGGATGCTACTTCCTCCTATTATATAAGTGTTTTGTTTAGGTAATCCCAATAGAGAGGCATAAAAATCTTTCACAACATAGCTATGGCATGGATGTTGAGAGAGTAAGGACAGATTTTCCCATATATAAAGAAGGAGGCTTGCACTACTTGGACAGCGCAGCGACATCTCTCAAGCCTTATGTTGTCCTTGAAAAAATGCTCCAATATTACAGGGAGTATTCTGCCAACATTCATAGGAGCCCTCATAAACTCGGGGAAAGGGCAACAGAGGAATATGAGAAAGCACGTGAAAAAATAGCTGGCTTCATTAATGCAAAGCCAGAAGAAGTGGTTTTTACGAAAAATGCCACAGAGTCTCTCAACTTAGCTGCTTATAGCTTGAGAAAAACAGCTAAGAAAGTAGCTGTTAGCATAGGGGAGCATCACAGCAACTTCCTCCCTTGGCAGCAGCTCTATGACATAGATGCTCTTGCCATAGATAGAGAGGGGTTCATAAAGCCTCCAACAAACAAAGTTGACATATTTGCTTTCCAACATACGAGCAATGTAACTGGGGCAATACAAGATGTTGAGGAACTTGTTAAAATAGCGAGGGATATGGATAGCTTGTCTATAATGGATGCTAGCCAAGGAGTGCCTCACACAAAGATTGATGTGAAGAAGCTAGGAGTTGATATTATGGCATTTACGGGCCATAAGATGTTAGGGCCGACAGGAGTTGGAGCACTCTACATAAGAGAGGGAGTGGAGGAGAGGATGGAGCCCTTCCTCTATGGAGGAGAGATGATTGAAAGTGTGAGTGTAGAAAAAAGCATCTTCGCAGATATGCCACACCGTTATGAAGCTGGAACTCCGCCAATAGCAGAGGTAATAGGGTTGGGGGAAGCAGTAAGCTATCTTAAGGCTCTGTCCATGGATGAAGTCAGGGAGCACGAGAAGGCCTTAACCTCTTATACTCTTGAGAGGTTCAGAGAAGAAGGAATTAATTACATAGGGCCAGAAAATACTGATAGGAGAGCTGGCATAGTTTCATTTACAATGGATAGTATACACCCTCACGACATCGCCTCATTATTGAGCGATGGATGCAATGTCTCTATAAGGGCTGGCTACCATTGTGCTCAGCCACTCCACAATGCTCTTGGGATAGCAGCTAGCGCTAGGGCCTCTCTCTACATATACAACGACAAAGAAGACATAGATAAGCTTATTGAAGGATTAGTAAGTATTAGGAGGAGATTCAATGGATGAGAGCCTCTTCGACAACTTGATAGCAATATATAAGAAGCCGCGCAATAAGGGGAAGATGGAAAACCCTTCAATTAGCGCCAAGGAGGAGAATACAAGCTGCGGCGACAGTGTTGAGATGTTCCTGAAAATAGAAGATGGACAGGTTATTGATGCGTCATTTGAAGGAAGGGGTTGCGTCATAAGCATGGCATCAGCAGACATCTTAACAGGATACATAAAAGGGAAGAGCGTTGATGAGGTTGAGAAAATTGACAAAGAGGAGCTCCTCAACTTGCTTGGTTTGGATTTGAGGAACAACCCCATAAGGTTAAAGTGTGCATTGATAGCGCTAAGTGCCCTTAGGAAAGCGATATCCACAAAATAGCAGATATTTAAACATTACTAACCATAAATAATAACATGTACCCAATAAGCCGTATGCCAAAATTCAGGGCAAGGGCAAAGAATACCTTTTCCAAGTTTAAGGAGTTGCTCCACACATACGCTGCTAGTAGGAAGTATGGGGAAACTTGGGATGTCTTTTTTGGTCCCTTGAATGAGATTAAGAAAAGCAGCAAGGGTATAGCAGGAGGAATCCTCAACATGGCCTATGGTGATTTTTCTGGAGTGGCTTTAGGCTTGGGGAACGATATAATAGGAAACAGTAAGGGACTTATGCTTGGCCTTTATAAGAATGATTTCTTAGGGAATGTAAAAGGATTTCTTCTTAGCCTTAGCACAAACATCGCTCATAGCGGGGCAAGTGGCCTTATGCTAGGTCTTGTAAATTTCGCGGATGATGTTGTTGGCTTACAGATAGGACTTATCAACATAAGAAAGAACGCTCCTTGGTACGCTAAAGCCATCCCTGTAATAGCTATCAGGCTGCCGAGGTTCAAGAAGTTGAGAATGCTAAAACACCTTCCAAAAACAAGGCCTTACATAACAGCTATCCTCAATAAGATAAAGACTAATGAGGATACTGTAGAGATGTTTAACAGGCTCATAGGGACAAGGAAACTTCCCATCTCTACACTTCCACTACTGCTTAGCTATATGGAGGATAAGAGAGTGGCGAGTCCAACAATAGATAACTTCTGTCTAGGCAATAAGGAACTCATCCGCAGCCTTAGAAATGTCAAAATAGAGACTGTCTCATCCTTACTGGGAGCTGTTGAGAGATGCGATGATGGGAGAGTGGAGGATATTTTTAAGCAACTATAACATCAATAACTGCCGTAGCCCTTCTCCTCTATCTCTTTTGCGAGGTTCTTGTCTCCGCTCTTGATAATCCTCCCTTCTTTCATGACGTGGACATGTGTCGGTTCAACATAATCAAGTATGCGGTTGTAATGCGTTATTATCAAGAAGATGCGCTCTTCTGACCTCATCGACTCTATTGCCTTAGCGACAAGCTTGAGGGAATCTACATCCAAGCCACTGTCAACCTCGTCTATTATGACGAATTTGGGTTCTAGAATTAACATCTGCAACATCTCAACCTTCTTCTTTTCTCCGCCAGAGAAACTCTTGTTAATGTCCCTCTTAAGGAAAGAGTTATCTA
>RFJG01000079.1 GCA_003694965.1 Methanobacteriota archaeon
CAAGGAGATCCTATCTTTTTTTATGGTAACTACTCTCTTGCCAGCCTTTTTCAGCTTCTGTATTAGCTTGTAATCATTAGTTGCTACGATGCTCCTCTCATTCTCATATATATAGTTGAGGAGTTGCGTATCTGCGTAGGAGCCTCTGCTCTCCACTATTGGTATGTTGAGGTCAAGAGCGACCTTTGCCATTATCCCTTCCTTGCTGTTCTTAGCTGCCATTCTCATAAGTTCAGCTTTGACGCCCGGCACTGTAAGTATGGCAACCCTCTCCTCAAAAAGCTCATTGATGGAGTCGAGGCTTATGCGCTTTGTGAGAGCATAGACTATGAAATTAGTATCTAACAGGACTTCCATCAGAACAGCCTCTTTATGAGCCAATCCCGCGAGAACCTCTCTATATCCTCATATCCTTGGCCAGTTGTTATGTAATAGATTGGAACTCCTGTCGCTTTCCCCACGGATATGGCAGTTCCACCTTTTGGGTCAAGGTCGAGCTTAGTCAGTATTACTCCATCTATACCAACAAGCTCCTTATATGTCTTAACCTGCTCATAGAGGGCGTTGCCAGAAGTGCTCTCGCCAACGAACAACCTCAAGTCCGGCTTAGCCACTCTTACAACTTTCTCCAACTCCTTCATTAAGCTTAAGTTAACATCCTGCCTTCCAGCAGTATCAACGAGAACAACATCAACGCCCTTATTCTTGGCGTGCTCTATAGCGTTGTGAACAACGCTGGCTGGATGGGAACCATAGGAGGATTTGATTGCCTTTAATGAGAGCTTATTGGCGTGCTCCTCCAACTGCTCTATTGCAGCGGCTCTAAATGTGTCAGCTGCGGCCATCACAACAGAGAAGCCAGCACCTTGAAGGAGGTGCGCTATTTTTGCTATTGTAGTTGTCTTGCCAGCGCCGTTTATGCCGAAAAACAATATAACATAGGGCCTCTTATTGGATGAGCGGACAAGCTCAACAACATCCTTGCCGTCCTCTAAATAAGATAGCAGAGTCTTCCTTATTGACTCCCTAACTGCTTCCTGGACTCTATCCTTAGCTAGCGGCTTCCCAACAAGGTCTCTCTTCAAGTTAGCTATTATCTCCTCAACAACATCATAAGCAACATCTGCCTCTAACAAAGACAGTTCAAGCTCATCAAGAGCTGGCTCCAGCTCCTTCTCGGAGAGCTCAACATAGCCTGTTGCCAATGCCTTTATCTTGCTAACTACGCCAACCTTTGCCTTTATCTCTTTTTTGGGGGATGCCTCCTTATCTTCCCTCTCTTGCCGCTCTTTTTTCTCTTCCATCGCGGGAGGGGCAATTTTCTCCTGTTTTTCTTTCTCAGTGCGTTTCTCTTGTCTCTCTCCTACTGCATCCTTTTCAGATATCGCTTCTGCTGTTGACTTTTTAACTTCCTTCTTGATTGGCTTGGCTTTTTCTCTCTGCCCCTCTACTGTTGGCTCCTCTGATTCTTCTTTCTGCAATGCCTTTTTTGTTAGTGATACCTTAGCTTCTTTCTTGACAGGCTTGGCCTCCTGCTCTTCTATTGCTGGCTCTATTATCTTCTCTTCTTGACTCTCTTCCTTGCTCTCCTCTTTGCCGGTTAGTTTCTCAACAAATCCCTTAAGCTTCTTCTTAAGAGAGCCAAACATCAGAGACCTCTTGCCTGCTTCATAAGGGATATGAGGCTTTTCTCAGCGTTCTTAACTTCTGCGTTAATCTTGTTGTAATAATCCTTTGTCCTGTCTATGCTCTCACCTATCTTCTTGTCTGCCTCTTCCTTGCTCATCTTAACATAGTAGCCTCCGCCAGCAGGAACGAGATATTTAGCATCAACAAGCTTGCCCCTTGCCATAACGCCGGAACCAACTTGGAAAAGCATGTCCTCTCCCTCTTTCATCTCCTTAACAGAAGTCCTTGCTTTCTCAAGCTCCACGAGGACCATCATAACCTTCTCTAACTCTACCCTCAACTGCTTGAGTTGCTGATCTAAAACAGATGCCCTATATGCCAGGGCTTCCTGCTCCTTGGAATGCTTGTCGGGCATTACTGCACCTCTTTGACTTCCTTGACTTCTATCATGCTCCTCCTTATGCCATTGTTTGAGCCAAACAAAGAGAGGACTTTCTCTATTGCAGCGTTCTCGCTCTTCGCATCAACCTTCTTCGTGAATGGCCTCTTCAAGGCCTTGTTATATCCTTTTACTTCATACATCTACATCACCTTCGTCCCAGGAGAAACTTCCTTGTCTGGCACAAGGAGGGAAACTACTTCTCCATCGGCAGCAAGGAGCATCCCCTGGCTCTCTATACCTCTTATTTTTCTGGGTTTAAGGTTATAAAGCATTACTACTGATTTGCCAACAAGCTCATCTGCATTGTAGCTCTCTCTTATGCCGGCAACAACAGTACGCGTCTCTGAGCCAAGGGAGAGTTCCATTTTTATGAGCTTATCACCAACAACCTCAGCTGACATTACCTTGGCAACCCTTATGTCAAGCTTCGCAAAATCCTCATATTCTATTGTTCCTTCCATAACAACACCTCCTCACAATAAGTCTAGGCCTTCCTGCACTCTCGCTATCTCAATACCTGTGCTCATCTCTCCTATGAGCAGGCCTTGTGAATTTGCCAACAAGCCTATGCTCACAACAGGAGAGCCCATATTGACAGTGGCCCTATTACCCTTAACCTTGAGTATGTCCTCAATTGCTTCCATCTCCTCATCACTTGCCCTATGTGTAGCCACAAAGCCCTTCTCAGTTGCATACACGGCGCTACCAACAACCTTGTATCCGCCAACGGACATGGGCAAGACCTCAACAGAAAAAACATCCTCTATCTCCTTAGCCTCTTCTCTCAACTCAGGATTTATTATGGCTCCCTTGGAAGTTATTACAAGGTTGTTGCCCCAAGCATTGAACGGAGGTTTGCTAACATATGTTATCTCAAAAGCTTCTTTGAGAAGGGCAAGCTCCTTATCCTGTATCAAATTAGGCAACACTACTCCCTTGTTGGACATCGCAACATATATGCCAGCTAATGGGGTATCTGCTATATTGGTCTTGACTACCTCTACAGAGAGCGTCTCTTCTATGAGCTTAGCAAACCTGCCATCATCCTCTAATGGCACTAATGCATAGTTGTCATTTACTGAGGAGAACAACCCTATGAATGGGTTGCCGAAAAAGCTCGCTTTGCTTATCATGCTGGTTCTGCCTTCGCAGTGCCATCGGCCTTGCTAACCTTGACCTTAACCTTTCTCGGAGGCTTATTGGCGCTGTGTTTCCATATGAGAGCGTTGAGAGCGTTGCTTATCCTGACTTCTCCTGTCTTGGCATGCCTTGCTATGAGCTCCTTGAGTATCTTAACTGCTGTCTTGGCTCTCCTCTTCCTTGGCTTCCTGTAAGCATCCCTAAGGTTGAATGTATAGAGCCTCTCCTCTGCCTTCTTCTCAGTTTTCTTCTCAGTTTTTTCGGGTTTTTCTGTGGCAGCTTTTTTCTTTACTTCCTTGTTAGCTGGCTTTTTCTCTTCTTTGGTCTCTGCTTTGACTTCTGCTTTGGCAGCTTTCTGTGCTTTCTGTGCTTTCTTGGAGGGCTCCTTTTTTGCTTCCTTTGTTTCCTTTACTTCTTTTACTTCCTTAACTTCATTCATTCCCTTAGCTTCTTTCTTCTCTGGCTTATCTCCTTTTTTCTCTTCTGTCATTTCCTCTCCCTCCAATTTCTTGTATTGAGCTTATCTCTCCTCCAATTCCTCGTCTTTGGGTTCCTCGTTACCTTCCTTCCGCTCTTGACTATGGCGAAATTAGGAACTCTCCTATTCTGCCTAGTTTTCTTGGATAACCTCATCTTAGTAGTTAATGAGTTCTTTGCCATACATATCACCTTTATTTCCTTTGAATAGAAATACTCCCAGACCTCGCCCCTCTAGAAGCGAGAGCCTCCAAAATGTGCTTGAGTTGAGCGTCGCTTATCTTGCTGCCATTCCTCTGAGCTCTGCTAACACATACTTGAAGGGCCTGCTGCGCCCTCTCTGGGTTCATCTGAAAAACCGTCATAAACCTCGTGTAAGCATTGCTCTCAAAGACTGCAAGGGCCAACTTCTTGAGTTGGGCGAGCCTCTCATTTTCGCTCATCTTGTTGGCATTCTCAGACATTTGCAACCTCCTTAGCAGTGTTGTCCAGGAGAGCAACTCCCTTGGGGGTTATCCTCCTGCCATTCTCGACCTTTTCCAACAAACCTGCTTTCTCAAGCTCCTTGAATGCTTCCCTAATTATCTTGCCGCCAGCCTTGACTTTGTGTTCTGGCCTTAATCCTCTGTTCTTCCTTCCTCCATATGCCCTGCGAAGCCTATTGACGCCAAGGACACCATAGAGGTAGGATTTCCTCAATATGGAAGCTGCCCTCTTGAAAAAGAAATCTTCCTGTTCTGGTGGCCTCTGCACGTGTGGGCCGCTCTTCACAAGGTCAACAAAGTCGGGCTTCTTTATGGCTGACTTTAGCTTCTCCGCAACAGCATCTATCAACTTGTTTGCCTCTACATCATAAGCAGTAACCATACAATCACCTATACATGTACCTGCTATATACCTAGCTTCTATAATCTTACAAGGAAAAGGTTAAAAAGGTAATAGGCAATAGCCCTCTATGGAAAACGCTAATGGTGTTAAAACTCTTGGTAAGCATGCTCCCTCCGCTCCTCTGCTATTCTTTTTGTTGCTCGCGATTGTGGGAGCTGTTGGAGCTGGCGCGGCACAAAGCAGCGGAGTATTGGAAAGCTACCCTTCCTACCCGCTCATAACAGACACAGGAGGGGCAATAAAAGCAAATATCTTCCTCAATTGCAGTAACGAATCCATAATTGTTGAGAGTAGCGGAGATGGGATCGCTGTCCTTATGTATGCCAACCTCATAATAGACAGGGTGGACGGCAACCTCTCCCACAAAAAACTCTCATTCTATGGGAAGCTACCTTACATAACAGAGCCTTTTAGTCTCCGCATAGATTGGAGTAATGGGAGTAGTAGGATAGTTGAGTTCTCACTCGATAAGTGCAAGGAAGAGAACATAAGCGCAGCTTACCTAACAAAGGAAATCGTTAAGGAAAACACTACTCAACAAAAGATTGAGAAAAAAGAAGAGAACATAACAGAGAAAGTGGAGATAAAAAGAAATGCTAACGAGAGCAAGAGCAAAGTGCCAGAGAAAAAAGAGAAGAAGAGCGAGCAGGACATATGCGCATCAGCCATCTTGCTATTAGCAGCTATGGGGTTAGCTAGGGGGTGATGAATACCTCCAACATCATATGAGCTTGATAAGGCCCCTCCCTATCTCTGAAAGGCGTGCACCGAAGACTGTAGAGCCTATGTTGGTTGTGGTTAAGGCAACAGCAACAGCAAATAGAGGGAGGAAACAAAAATTGACTATGATGCGCGCGGTAACCTCTGAGATAGAATCAAGTATGTAGGTCAGATCTAACGAGGAGAGAAGGCTCAAAAAACCCCAATTGTTGTTGCTCGTTGGAGGTTGGTAAAGGAGCGTATTCTGATTTATTGGGAGTTGGCAACTCTCATAGATATTTCCTATCGATGAATAGGCAAAGAGATAGGCAATTGGCATTATGAAGTAGATGGAAATCCCCAACGCCAACATATAGCCTCCAGCGCCCCTGAGAGGAGGAAATGCTCTCAACGCAAAACCTATAGCTATGAGCAACGGCCCTATCCAAACACCGAACAATAGGAGTTTTATCCACAGGAGTTGGGCCGTGATCGCAAACAAGAGAAGTTTCATTATGTTATCAACTGCGCTCGCATACATCTCAAAGTCAAAACCAAGTGGAACGCCCAAACCCGGAACTTTTGTTTTAAAGCCTAGGTTGATCGTTGATGTTATTGACTGGAGTAAGTATACTCCCGGATATACCTGCTTGACACACTGGAAAACAGAAGAGGATGCTATGAGGGCAACATGACCCGGTTGTAAGTTAGCAGGAATGCTCCCTATAGAACCTTGAGGAATGACTGAGAAGAGAAGGTCCAACGCGAACTGGGTTGTTATGGTTGACACGGGAATTAAGAAAGGCAAGAACATGAATACAAGGAGCAAATTAGCGGCCGACTCCATTACCTCTTTCTTGGCATCGTTCTCTGCTTTTTGGGATGAGATTATGCGGGAGAGTAAGAATAGTATGACAGATGCTAGGAAACCAGCTAAGGACAGGAGCGCAGCGAATGCAAATGTCGGGAAAAAGAGTGTCCAATCAACCACTATATCAACCTCGTTAAGTTGCTGACATCCAATGGCTCGCCGAACAACGCGGTGAACACCTTAACAGATGTGAGCAACACCATTATAGCTATTGTCGTCGTCCCTATGCCAAGGGCTGCTGGAACTATTGCCATGGTCAAAGCATAGTAAAGAAAAGCCATTAAGGAGCCTCCTTGCGTGATTACCCCAAATATGCCAAGTCCTTTTGCAACACCTCCCGAAAACTTGTTAGCAATAATGTTAACAACAGAACCTGCTATAAGGCCACCAACAGCTTCTATGAGAATACCTGAGCCTGCTGTTGGCTTTTCCTTGAGAGTCTGGGAGAGCTTCTTCTCATCTGATATGCCAGTGGCTCTCTTGGACAAGTCAGTTGCGCTATCCCTCGAGAGCTTAAGTATGTTGCTCGGGCTTGTCTTGTTGAGAGCATCAAATAGCTGAATGGAGGTAGAGGCGAGCGGGTCTGTTGATAAGAGGGAGTAGCTGTTGGACTGTTCATCATAATTAATGGGCATGCTGCCATTAACCGTGTAATACATCATAGAAGAAATTAATGGGAAGAAGAAGAGCATGGCCACAACGAGGCCAAATAGAGAGCCTCCTATCTTCCTCGTCGGAGAAAATGCCCTCAATATAATAGATATGGGGAGAAGAGCCTTATAGAAGCCATAAGTTATGAACTGATACATTAAGCTCATCATGTACGATAGGCCGTAAGTTAGGGCAACCGCACTCTCCGTTAACTTGAGGGAGGAGCTCGCAAAAACCCAACCACCATAAAGAGAAGATGAGCCCAGATAATTTAGCTGCAGGACTATTGATAGGAGAGCAGTTAGCAATTGCAATGTTATAGATGTTAGGGAGAGGTTGTTCCTCAGTAGCTCCCAGTACTTGTAGCCTATATCATATGTGTTATGTTGGAAACCGAAGCCAAGAGGATCAGTAAGGCAATTGAAATATGCCATGAACGGGAAGAATGTGAAAAGCACTACTATGAATGAAAGCATCTCAAATAGCTCAATTTTCATATAGACTTCCCATTGCTTCTTTTCCAATAACTTAGAAAGGAGGTAGAAGAAGGCAAGGAAAACGAACGAAACTGCGGCAGCCGAAACAAAAGGCGTTATTACATCTACTGGATTGCTATTACATATGAGCTTAGATGCCATAGACGGCTTGTTGAAGAACACCCAATCAGAGAATGTTGAAAGTAGTTTAGAGAGCACCATCACAAGAACCTCATTAATGCAGATAGCTCCAACGGCGTCCTGAGTAGCTTTGAGAACTCATATGCGAAACTCATAGTTACGTATATGTTGATTATCGTTAAAAATAGGCCGAATATGCCCATTACGAGAGCTGCCCACTCCAAGAAGTTAAGGAGGAACGGAATAAACAGACTAAACATAATGTCAATTATTAGGAGGGGTTTTAGCAAGCCCGTCATATTGGATAAGACCTTGGAGGAGGATGCTATGAAATTAGCGCCTGGGATGTTTTTGAGATGGTTAAGGACACTACCAAAGCCCGGATACTTTTTGGAGAGCCCTCCAGTTAAGGCGCTTGCCCCACTCAAACCAAGTGAGACTGCCAAAAGAGTGTAGGAGGCAGTGAGAACAGATGAGCCTGCATCAATGAGGTCTCTAGATATGCCGCTCCTTATGTTGCCCTTATGATCAACTAAAAGGGCATAGATTGCCCCATTAGCAGTAAGGAGTATTGGATAGACGATGGAAAAGGATATTGATAATGCGATGAGGGAATTCCCAAACCCCTCCGTAACCTTTATGGACCTAAATACTATTCCCAAAGGAAAGAAGAGTGTAAGGGCATAGGCATTGGAGAAACACACCACGAAGAGTTTAGTGCCCCACTCAGCTATCCCCGCTGTTAGGAAGGTTGCCAGCAATGACACCATATCTATGAGAGGTTTCTGCAACTGCCCTATAGCTATTGGTATGTTGATTGTGCTGTCTGGAGTTACGGGTAAGCTTATCTGTATGTTAAAAAGAGCGTAGAGAATTTCTAAGATGAAAGCAAGGAAGCTGTTGAATTTTATAACTTCTTTTAGGACGTTGACAACGAAGAGCTTAGCTTGGTTCATGAAGAAATTAAGATTTATAAGAGATATGAATAGGAGGACAACGAATAGTAGGAAGATAGTGAAAAAGACATTCTCCAAAGCTTCTGTCAAGAAGGCATTGGGGTTCATCCCCGATAGGCTTTGGGAGCCAGTCTTAGCTAAGAAATACTTAATAACGCCCAACAGCAGTGTTATCGTTAATGCTAGAGCAACCGGCACCGCGATGTTGGTATAGGTGTATGAGACACTACACATATAACCCACAACTCCTGTGTTAAGGAAGAGCTTATCAATCAACGACGCTTGCTGCTGCAACCCTGCCTTAACTTGTGGTGTAGGAGAGGGATTTGCTTGTGCTTGCTGAGCATAGAGCAAGCTAAGGAGCAGGAGGAAGCTAAATAAGCTGGCTGAGACCCGCAATCTCAATTTCCCCACCTAAGAATTGGGAAACGCTCTTAATGGCCCCTATTGTTGATACTAACACTACATAGCTGAATACCCCGCTAAATATGACGAAGTTCGCTATGGCATCCGCAAACTGAATAGCAGTCAAGTACACTACGTTAATACCGCTATATAAGACAAGTGATGAGCCCACAGCAACGGCTCCAACGACACCAAAACCAACTATCCCTCCAACTAAGTTGGCAAAGAAGGTTGAACCAGGAACTGGGATGAGAGAAATTGCAGAGTATGTCACTATCTCAGCAACCTTGCTCGACAACGAAGGCATTATTGGAGTCAACAACACAGCTAACTGCGAGAATGCCTTGAGAAAGTCTGAGAACGAATTAAAGGAAACAGATGCTGGAGAAAAGTCCGGCTTCAAGCCCGGATTGTTCTTGAGTGTCTCATAAGTTTGGGCAAATTGCTTTGAGTAAGTGCTCACTCTACTATTGTAGTCCCTCATAAATTTATTGAAATTCCCCGCATAATTAATATACTGTGGGGGTGGTTGCTTCCCCCCTGTCCCTTGTTGCACTGTCTGCCCATAAACACGCGGAAGCGCAACATCATAAGAAGAGGAACCGCCCTTAATATCCCCAAATGAGGGATATGTTGTATCAACCTTGAGAAGGAAGGAAGAGATGTAGACGCGGTTTAGGCGCATCCCCGTATGGGAGCTTGGTTGTATTGTGAAGTATATTGCATCTGGAATGGACATAATGGATGGAAAGTAGAAGAACATCACTATCGCTATGGCCATGAGCATCCCGCCGAGCTTCTTGGAAAATGGCAGTACGCGGAGCACTACGCCTACAAATAGGAGGTTGAGGAAAACATCGGGGTTGGTGAATATATCAAGTA
>RFJG01000080.1 GCA_003694965.1 Methanobacteriota archaeon
TGTATATTATATTGTTATGCCAGTCTTCCCTATTGAGAATTCCATAAGCTCTAAATCGTTTTTCTGGCCTCTTTGCTTGACGACGCGCATCTCCCTTGTGTTGTTTTCCAAGTTGTACCTCATCTCTATCCAATTATCTGCGAAACTCTCAACATGCCAGTAGCTGGATGCGAACTCCTCAATTATGGGTTGGTCCCCTTCAGCAATGACGAAGACACTAGTTCCCCATTCCCTCATCTTGTCGAATGCCTTCGCAAAAAGGGAAGACCTCTCTTCCTTGGATGTAACGCTAGATGCTATAGGCAACCAGGAATCCACGACAACCCTGTTGATATCATATTTCTCGATTATCTCCTTTAGAGGGTTGCTCTGCGAAACAAATTGCTCTATCTCGTGGAAGGGGTAGTCTATGAAAAGGAGCGTCCCTAACTCCTCATACTCTTGGATAGACCAGGCATATGAAGAGAAAGTAGAGTGGGCAGTCTCCTTTGTGTGCTCCATAGGGATGTAGAGACCCCTATCTCCTTGTTTTATCCCATTAATTAGGAACTGCATAGACAAGGTAGACTTGCCTATTCCTGTTGGACCCGTTATGGCAGTAATGGTGCCCTCCATTATCCCTCCTCCGAGGGCCCTATCCAACTTCTGTATCCCGGTTTTAAGCTGCATCTCCATCACCTCTTAATTTTTTTCCCAACTCTGCCCTCTTCTTGACGGTCTCCTCTACATAGAGCTTTTCCTGTGGCGTTAGAGTTCCCTTGTACATCTTTATCTTCATATCGTGGATTACAGAAGATATGTAGAGGGCAGATTCAGCAACATCAACAGATTTGAGGGTTACCTCTTCTGGCTTAATTATCTCAACAGAGAGAGGATTAACCTTTACAACAAACTTAATGAAAGAGATGAAGCTGTCAAAAAGGACAGTAGCTGTTATGTAAGTGGAGAAGGATTTCTCATCTTCCAGTGGCTCCTCTATCTCTGAGATGGCAAAAATAACTCCTTCTTCTTTGTCAAGTGTTGCTGAAAAGCCAACTGCCAAATCCTTGAGAGAAGCAGCGTCTTTCGCATGTATGTCAAAATAGAGGCGCGCTAAGATGCCCCCTTCTTTTACAACTTCCTCTGTCTTCTTAGCATAGCTGTTCTCTGCTTTATTGCCACCGCTATCGTTATTGGCACCCTTGTCCATATGTTAGGGTTTAGAAGAAGGGGTTTAAAAGTGTAGTGATTATCAAAAAAGCATGGCATATATGCCAAAAATTGACAGCCACAAAGGAGAGAATGGAAAGATCTTAATAGTTGGAGGCAGCCCTAGATATCACGGCTCAGCACTCTTTGCAATAGAGGGAGCTAAGAGGTTCGCTGACATTGTCTATTTTATGCCTGCCAAACCCTGCCCTTACTTAATACAGGCCGTGAAAAACATACCAGAAGTTATAGTTATTGCGAGCCTGGATGATGTTGAGAAACTAGGCGTTGATGCGATACTCTACGGGCCAGGCAGTGATGGGGCCGGCTTACTTAAAGAAATTGTGAAGATGGGCAAAAAAACAGTCATTGATGGCGATGGCTTGAAAGAAATAAGAGAAGTAAGTAAGGAATTATTGGCTAACTCAATAATAACGCCCCACGAAGGGGAGTTCAAGATGTTGAGCGGAAAAGTAGGCAGTGAGGAAAATGTCAAGGAACTCGCCAACGAGCTTGGTTGCGTCGTTGTGAAAAAGGGAAAACAGGACATAATAAGTAATGGCAAAGAAGTACTGTTTAACGATTATGGGAACCCGGGCCTAACGAAAGGTGGGAGTGGCGATATGTTGGCTGGGCTCATAACTGCACTCTTCGCTAAGATGGAGGCGATGGAGGCATCCAAGGAAGGAGTGGAGTTATTGACGAGAACAGCGGATAAACTCGTCTTTAAAAAAGGTTTCTACTACACAATGGAAGAAGTAGCCAACAAACTAGCAGAGAATGCCGTGGAGATGTGGTGGAATGAAAGATAAGGTAGAGAAAGATAAGGTAGAGGATGTTAGCAATTGGGAAGAATACATAAAGAATATAGGCAATGTTGGTTTCCAATCAACGAACATAGGAGTGGGGGCCAACATACTTACTAAGATGTGGGAAGGAGAGACAACTAATTACTTAGCATTTACTGGCAACATAGTAGCTAGTGGAATGAGAGGATTGTTGGCACGGCTCGTCAAGGAAAAGAAATTCAACATTGTGATAACAACAGCAGGTGCTGTTGACCACGACATAATAAAGAGCATTAGCCATTATGAGATGAGCAGTTTCACAACGAACGATGTGGAGATGCATAGAGAAGGGATAAACAGGATAGGGAACATAGGGGTTCCCAATGACAGGTATGTGATGTTGGAAGAGGTATGTAAAGAAGTATATGGCAGCGTTGAGAAAACTAGCCCTTCTGAACTAACACATCTGTTCGGGAAGTGGATAGGCGAAAATAGAGGAGAGGAGGAGAAGGAGAGATCTTTTCTGTATTGGGCATATAAGAATGATGTCCCTGTGTTTGTGCCCGGCATAAGTGACGGAGCTATCGGCTTGCAGATGTTTTTCCATAAACAGCAGAACAAGGAATTCTCGGTTGACATAACTGGAGATATGGCAAAGTTAGCTAGCTTAACTCTTAACGCAGAAAAGACTGGTGCTCTCATACTTGGAGGGGGCATAAGCAAGCACCACACAATAGGAGTTAATATAGCAAGGGGAGGACTTGACTACGCCGTCTATGTAAGCACAGCTACTGAGTTTGACGGCTCCCTTAGTGGGGCTAGGAGCAACGAGGCAATAAGTTGGGGAAAGATAAGGGAAGAAGCAAAGCATGTTGACATATATGGAGAGGTAACCACTGTATTGCCGCTTTTGCTCAAAAAGGCACATGCAATATGAGCAAGAGAAAGGAATGTAGGAGGTTCAAGGACTTTAAAGACTTTGATAACATAGTGTGTTGTGGAAGAAAAATACGAAAAACTATACAATAGAGCAGAGGAGGTAAGGAGAGCTTGCCTATCTATGGAGAGCCCTCTTATAGTGCATCATTACGATGCTGACGGTATATCCTCGGCTGCGATAACATACAAAGCTCTCCTAAAAGCAGGGAAAAAACCGCGCCTCCTCATGCTAAACACACTATCTAAGGAAGACATAGAACTCTTGATGGAAGAAAAGGAGATTATATTCGTTGACCTTGGCTCATCAATAGAAGATATGGATAAATTAGAGAATGCCATAATAATAGACCACCACCAGCCAAGGGATAACATAAAGGCAAATACCATAAATCCCTGCAACTATGGCATAGATGGGGGTAAGGAGTGCTCAAGCTCGACGCTAGCTTATATTGTATTCAGAGAGATGCCTGAACTAGCTTTGGTTGGAGCTGCCGGAGATATGCAGAGCCCTTTCACTGGAGTTAATAGGCTTGTATTGGAAGAACTAAGAGATTACTATGATGTTGTTAAAGACATCTCATTTTATGGGAGGAGCAACAGACCGCTACATACTTTCTTGACATATAGTGATGCTCATATCATAGGGCTTAAAGACAACTATGGAGGAGCTATGGCGCTCATAAACAAGAGTGGAGTAGAACATAGAGATGGCAGTAGGTGGAGGACTTATGATGAATTGACAGAAGATGAAAAGAAAAGAGTCCGTTCTTCATTGTTGGAATTCCTCATTAAGACAGGACAAAAAGACCTTGTAAAAGATGTATTTGGAGAAGTCTATGTGTTGAAAAAAGGAAAACTTCCACACAAAGACATAAGGGAAATTGCAACTACTCTCAATTCTTGCGGGAGGTATGGGGCTGGCTGGTTGGGGATTGAGTTTTGCCTTTCCATAAATGGGGCACAAGAGAGAATAAAGAAAATGGGGAGAGAACATAGGTATAAAGTTAAGAAAGCAAGGGAAGCCTTGAAGAAGTCTATTGTTGAAGATGGCCCACTCATTATAGCTGATGGGAGGGGCGTTGTTGAAGCTAACATAATTGGCATTGTGTGCGGTTCATTGCAACACGAGTTAAATAAAACAGTGGTTGGGATAGCTAACAGGGGAGGGGAAGTAAAGATAAGCGTGAGGAGTCCCGAAAAGATAAACATAGGGAGTTTGCTCTCAAGAATTGCCAAAAAGTATGGAGGAGAAGGAGGGGGCCACAACTCAGCTGGTGGGGCTGAAATAAAGAAAGAGTTGTTTAGTGATTTTTTAGAAGAGCTAAAGAAAGAGCTTAAAACTCTTCTATGTAATTGAAGTTAGCATGGCAGTAATTGAGATGCCTCTATCCTACTTAAAGAAGAAGACCAACATGGAGGAAGATGCAGTCATAGAACTTCTATCCATGCTTGGTTTTCCGAGCGAAGTAGAGGAGGATGTTGCTTATGTTGAAGTAACCCCCGATAGGTTAGACTTGCTCACATATGAAGGGATAATAAGGGCAGTAAACACATATAACAGTGGTGAAACAAGAGAATATAGAGCTGGCATAGGTGGTAAGATAGAGAACAGAGGCGTTAAGCAGCGCCCATACATAGTTGGTTTTACAGTAAATGGAATAAAAGACAGGGATGGATTCCTAGAAGGCATAATAATAGCACAGGAAAAGATACACCAAACATTTGGCAGGAAGAGGAAAAAAATAGCGATAGGTATTCATGATCTTGACAAGGTTGAGTTGCCATTAGAGTATGTTGAGAAGGAAGATGTTTCATTTGTTCCTCTTGATTGGGAAGAAGAAGCTAGCGTCCATAGAATTCTTGAAGAGCACGAGAAAGGAAAACTCTACGGAAAGCTCATACATGAGCCTTATCCATTTGTTATGGACAAGAAAGGGGTTGTTTCATTGCCACCAATAATAAATGCAGATAGAACTAAGCTAACAGAAGAGAGCAGTAATTTCTTGGTAGAAATTACGGGAAATGACAAGAATGCCTTAGAGGATGTGGCAAGAGTCCTTGCCTGCTCGTTCATAGACAGAGGAGGAGAAGTAAACATTATGGAGGTTGATGGAAAGCCTTCTTTCTCTCTTGATAGAGAAGAAGTTGCTGTTGATAGCAGATTTGTTAACAAGCTATTGGGAATGGAGTTTAGCGAGGAAGAAATGGAAAAGTTGTTGAGGAAGAGCGACATCATATATAAGGATGGGAAGGCAAGAACTCCTTGCTACCGTTATGATTTGTTCGGAGAAGCAGACATAGCAGAAGAGGTTATGATAAACCACGGCTATGATAAGATAGAAGGGAAGGAACTACCACTATACCAAGCAGGAGAACTAAATAATGAATGGATGGAAGAGAGGAAGGCGATGTTGTTGAGTGGTTTCTATGAGACTCTTGGTTTCTTCCTCATAAACAACGATGTGCAAAAAAGATTTTTTGATGGCACAGTAGAGGTAATGGATGCCGTTAGCAAAGAACATAATGGATTAAGAGCCAGTGTAATGTTAACATTGTTGAGCACAGAAGCAATAAACAAAATGGAAAAGCTACCACACAAGTATTTTGAGATAGGGAGAGTATATAGAGATGGAAAGGAGTGGAGTGAGTTGGGTTTCTTGTTAGCTGGGGAAAGGGCAGATATAGACAAAGCAGTTGGAGTAGCTAAGAGGTTGGCTCAGCAACTTGGGAAGGAATTCAAGATAATAGAAAAGGAAAAAGAGTTCTCTCCATTCTTCATAGAAGGAAGGCACATATCTTTTGAGATTGGAGAGCTTGTTGGTGAGTTGGGGGAAATAAAGCCAGAAGTCAATGAGCTCTATAACATAAATAATGCATTAACAGCTTGTGTAATGTGGAAAAAGGAAGAAAGACAGAGAGGGTAAGTTGCCACTAATAGCATAGTAATTGGCAAACTTCTTTATCCGTTATAGAAATTGAGTTATAGAGCGCGCATCGATTATGTACACCTCTACATACTCTTTATACCTATGGAAGAATTCCTTCAAGTCCTTGATGCTTCTTTTTCTTACCTTAATTACTGATTTGTTGAGGAACTCAACATCGTGCTTTTTCATGTGGTAA
>RFJG01000081.1 GCA_003694965.1 Methanobacteriota archaeon
CCTTATCTTCCTTATAACATCCTTGACATTCTCTTCAACTGCTTTCTCAATCTCATTTTCAGTGAAACCTTTGGCAACTATAACATCCTTGATTTCATTGAGAAGTTTTGCTAAGGGAGTGTCTCCCTCTATATTGCTGAAAGCACCTTTGACTGCGCCACAACTTTCATGTCCAAGGACAACCACCTCCTTTATGTTGAGGTGTTCTATACCATACTCGATACTCCCAAGCGCGACATCATCAACCCTCTCTCCCGCAGTCCTTATGACAAATATCTCTCCTATCCCCTTATTGAATAAGAATTCTGGGACAACTCTGGAGTCACTACAAGTTACTACTAGGACTTTTGGCGTTTGTCCCTCAACTGTATTTTCTCTCTGTTCCTTTAGCTGTTCTCCACTAACCTGGAGTATTCCTTTACTGAATTCTTCATTGCCGCTCAATAGCTCTTCTACCATACCCTCTACTTTTTGGGGAAGTTTTTATAAGGCTCTCTTATGTTGGCATAGTTTATTGCCTTCGAGGCAGCGTATATGGCAGCCATAACTTGATCTGGACTAACCCCAACTGTTTTGAAATAGTTCCCTTTCCTATTCATCCACGTTATGGTTGCCTCAACAAGAGAGTCAGTCTCTCCTCCTTTAGGTATGCCAACCTCGTAGTCTATTAATTGAGGGATGAAAAGGCCCCTCTCCTTGCAGGGCTTTTTTATGCTATTCATAAAAGCATCAAATCCTCCGCAGCCCTTACCACTGGCCTTAACTTTCTCTCCATTTATCTCCAGCAGCAATATGGCAGCAGAATCTAGCTCCTTCTCACTCACTACTGTGGCGTTCAAGACCTTGAATACTCTCTTTACTGGCATCTCTAGCACGTCAGAGAGCATATAGAGAAGGTCTGCTTCTGTCAATGTTTCCTTTTTCTCGGCAATCTCAACAACTTTTTTGAGGACTGCCTCCAGTTTCTCCTTGCTCAAATTGATGCCCATATTCTTTAAGGCCAGCTGTATGCTCGCCTTACCGCTCAACTTTCCTATTGAATAGCTCTTCTCTCTTCCAAACCTTCCAGCTTCTAACTTGCTTGTGTATATGTTTCCTTTCTTCTCGCCATCAGCGTGTATCCCGGCAACATGCGTAAATACATAATCCCCAACTATTGGTTTGTTCCAAGAAACTCTTTTCCCAGACATTCTTTGGACTAGCATGCTGGCAGTAGAGAGGTATTTCTCCTGAACGCTGCACCTTCTCTTTGTGAAATCATTTATCGCAACAACGATCTCCTCCAATGGCGTATTCCCTGCCCTCTCCCCCATGCCATTAACTGTTCCGTGAACTCCATTGAAGCCAAGTTCAAGCGCCTCCAAGCTGTTCGCAGTTGCCAACCCATAATCATTGTGGCCATGGAAGTCAAATGTCAATTTTCTATAATCCTTGACTATGTCCTCAAAATACTCTCTCACTTTTTTTGGTGAGAGGATCCCTCTCGTATCTGGCAACATAACTCTTGAGAATTCCAACTCTTCACAGAGATTGAGGAGCGACCTTACATAATCGCTATCCTCGCCTATCCCATATGAAACATCTTCTAGATAGATGTTAACCCTCATTCCTTGTGAGACTCCCTTAGTTGCAATTTTCCGTATGTCCTTAAAATGCTCTTCCTTGCTTTTCTTCAACTGCTCTCTGAGGTGCAACACAGAACCTTTAGCTAGTAGGTTTATCGTCTTAGCTCCGCTCTCCTGTGCCCACTTTAAGGATTTTTCATTCAAGAAACACAACACCTCTACTTTATAGGGCTTCTTAAGTTTGTGCTCACTAAACTCACTTATCATAGACACTGCTCGTTTATCCCTTTCAGAACTAAGGCAAGAAGCCACCTCAACTCTATCAACCTTAACCTTTTCTAAGAGGAATTTTGCTATTGTGAGTTTCTCCTCAGCAGTGTAGCTAACTCCAAAGACTTGCTCACCATCTCTTAGCGTGGTATCCATTATCTCTACATATGACATCCTATCACTGTTTTATGTCGAGAACTCTCTCAACTATTGAGATGACATCCTCTGGGTTGTGTCCTATCCTTATGAGCCTAGTATGCCCCTTTATTCCCTTGCTCGTGAAGACAGTGGAGATGAGGCCAAGAGACTCCAATTCATTTATGTAATCTCTGTAGCTTCTTGCGGATTTTGCCTTTTTGCGGAGTTGCCTACATACTCTGCAATATGCCTCGTATAGGTCTCCAGAAAAGAAATACTTATTATCGCTCCCTTCCATAGTCAGAGCTGTGTTTTTGGAGAGTGTCAGCTTAGCCAATGAGTAGAGGACAAGTTGGTGGTTCATTGGCAGGCTCCTCATTGCTTCAGCTGCTATGTCATACTCTACCTGTCTCCTTGCCATCTCAACATGCTTCTCTTCCAGCAAGTCGTGGTTGCTGCTCTCTGCTATCTCTCCCGCTGTTTGGAGGAGCTTGAGAGCGTAGCGCGCATCTCCATTCTCTTGGGCCGTTATTGCTGCTATGAGGCTTGCTGCGCTGCTTGAGACGCTACCTCTCTTGAAACCTAGTTTAACCCTTTGGAGGAGTATTCCCTTAAGCTGCCTTGCATCATATGGCGGAAATATTATCTCCCTTTCGTAGAGGCTACTCCTACTCCTTGGGTCTAAGTCTGCCTTGAAACCGAGCTTGTTGGATATTCCTATTATCGATAAACCTCCCTTTTTTATCTCGTCATTGGCCCTAACTAGCGTATATATCAAGTCGTCTATGTCTTTTACTACGTCTATCTCATC
>RFJG01000082.1 GCA_003694965.1 Methanobacteriota archaeon
AGACTTCTCCCAATAGTTAGGGTCAACATCGACTGCTTTGTCTTTGTATCTCCAGAACATATCATTAGAGAAATACCTTCCTCTTATGTCGCTCTTTTCAATCTTCTCCACATCTATTTTGTTATCAGAGAACATGGCAAATGTCCACAATGAGAAGAAAGACGGCACATAAGCTGCATATGTTATGCTGTTCTTGAAAAGAGGTGTTGCAGCCTCCTTTATCTTTGGCATATCTGGATAGTCGCTGTGGAAGACTATAATACCGCTATCATTAAGTAATGATTTGTAGTGCTCCATAGCTTCTCTGTTGTAGAGTGCCGGTTCTTTGTAGTAATCTATGAGGTCAACATAGATAAGGTCGTAGTTCCCTCCAGTGTACTCTAGGGCATCCCCTATTATGATATCGGCTTCATCAAGAGAGCTTGACCCTTCTTCATAGAAATACTTCTTACAAGTTTCCATAACTTCTTTGTCGAGCTCCACGATGCTCGTTTCTATGCCAAAGTCCAAGAGCCTCCTCGCCAGCAGGCCATCACCCCCGCCCAGTATTAAGGCGTTCTTGGCTCCACTTGCTATGGCTGGAGGATAAGCAAGCATCTCGTGGTATATGTACTCATCAACAGTAGCGAATTGTATTTCCCCATCTAAAACAAGGCATTTCCCGAACCCTTCACTTTCACCAACAACGATTTGCTGATAAGAGGAGTTCTTGTTTTCCAACACCTTGAGGGGCACTTCTATTGAGTAAGAAGGCCCCAGCACCCTAATCTTCATCTATTGCCCCCCTTTCTATGAAGACAAGTTCAAAGTCACTGGCTTCCAATTCCTTTGCCATATGGTCAAGGACGACTTCTGCACAGCCGCCACAAGTAAACACGTCAATGGCAGCATATCCGTATTCGGGCCAAGTATGTATAGTTATGTGGCTTTCAGATAATAGGAGGACCCCAGTAAAACCTTGTGGTTCAAAATCCCTGGACAAACTTCCCAGAACTGTGACATTGCCTTTTCTGGCAGCCTCTTCCATTATTCGCATAACTGCTTTCCCATCATCCAACAGTTTCCTGTTATTTGTTTTCAACTCCATTATATAGTGTTTTCCGAAAACACTACCTTTCTCCTTTTTTATGTGCTTTAGTTTAAACTTGTTTTCTGATGAATAAGAAAGCATACTCTTATTTATTCTAAGAAATCTTTTTAAACCTCTCTAACTAATAGGCTTTTGGTGTTCTTATGGTTGAGAGGATAACTACTGGTATAGATGGATTAGACGAAATGCTACAAGGAGGCATCCCAAAGAATAGACATGTTGCCATATTCGGAGGCCCCGGAACAGGAAAAACGACATTGGGTATGCAGTTCCTTTACCACGGCGCTCAAAAAGGAGAGAAAGGCCTATATGTATCTTTGGAGGAGCCACCAGAGCAGATAATTGAGAATGTTAAGGCTGTTTTCCCTTCTTGGTCATCCAACATTGATTCCATGATAAGCAACTCATCCCTATTCATCAAAAAGCCAGAGCATTATACGTTAGACTCATTAATTGAGACGACGGAGTCTACAATAGTTGATTCCAATGTTACGAGGCTTGTCATAGACTCTTCTACTGTTGTGGAGGCATTCTTCGCAACAAAGGAGGAGTACAGGAAGAACATAGTGGAGTTTATGAACCTACTCAAAACATTGGATGCGAGCGTTCTCTTCCTTGTTGAGGCGCATAGCGCAGAGATGGACATAACATACAAATTAGAGCATTACATCATGGATGGTATAATCAATGTCTATAACTTACAGAGAGGCTCTAGTAGGGTTAGGGCTTTAGAGGTATATAAGATGAGAGCAACGAACCACTCCCCCAACTTAGTGCCTTTAAGGATAACTCCAGAAGGGATAAAGGTTTTCCCAACAGAGAAAGTTTTATAGGTGTTCATATGTATGACCATAAAGAAGTTGCTGAGGCAGTTGAAAAATTTTGGAAGGACAACAACATAGAAGAGAAGCAGAAGGACAAGGTCAAGGACAAGGAGCCCTTCTATTTCTTGGACGGGCCACCATATGTTACGGGAGAGATACACTCTGGCACGGCCTGGAATAAGTGCATAAAGGACTCGTTCATAAGATACTACAGGATGTCCGGCATAAATGTAACATCTAGGCCTGGATTTGATACTCATGGCCTACCCATAGAGGTTAAAGTTGAGCACAAGCTTAACTTCAAGAATAAGCAGGACATAGAGAGCTATGGCATTGAGAACTTCATAAATGAGTGCAAGAAATTTGTTGAGCATTACAGGGCGGTGATGACTGAACAGTTCAAGGGTTTTGCCATATGGATGGATTGGGACAACCCTTACTTAACATACAAGAACTCGTACATAGAGAAGACTTGGCAGTCAATAAAGAGAGCTCACGACAAGGAACTCCTTTATGAGGGCGAATCCGTTATGCCATACTGCTATAGATGCCAAACAACGATAGCCAACTATGAGTTGGAGTACTGGGATGAGAGAGACCCGAGTATATATGTGAAGTTCAAGACAAGCAAGGAGGAGCCAACCTATCTTGTGGTGTGGACGACAACTCCTTGGACGCTCTTCGGCAATATGGCTGTCGCTGTCCACCCAGACCTAGATTATGTTGAGTTGGATGTTGAGGGAGAACACTTAATACTCCTCAAGAGCAAGGTTGATGAGCTACTAGACAAGATAGGGAAGAGTGGAGCTGTTGTCAAGGAATTCAAGGGTTCTGAGCTTGAAGGCCTCTCATATGAGAACCCCTTACAACAATACATAACCATATCACCAGAAAGGAAGGTTGTTATGAGCGCTTCTCTTGTTTCTGAAGAGAGCGGAACTGGCCTTGTTCACATAGCTCCGGGGCACGGGCCAGAGGACTTTGCCCTTGGGAAGGAGAAAGGCATAGAGGCATTCTCTCCTGTTGATGGGACAGGTTCCTATACTAAAGAGGTCAAGGAGCCTTTCACAGGCAGGAATGTTAAGGATGCCAATGTTGATATAATAAAAGAGTTGGAGAGCAATGGCTCTCTCCTATTTGACGAGAGGATAGTCCATAGGTATGCTCATTGTTGGAGGTGTAAGACCCCTATTATATACTTAAAGACAAGGCAGTGGTTCTTAGCCATTAAGAAAATCAAGGGAAAGATGAAGGAGGAGATGGAGAAGGTAGTGTGGGTTCCCAACATAGCTGGGGAGAGGTTCAACACATTGTTGGAAAGTGCCCCGGATTGGAACATATCAAGGCAGAGGTTCTGGGGCATACCTATGCCAGTGTGGAAATGCAGCTCCTGTAATTCCATAAAAGTTATAGGCTCCGCTTCTGAGTTGCCAGTTAAGTTAGATGACCTGCATAGGCCTTACATAGACGGGGTTGAGTTTGACTGCTCTTGCGGTTCAAAGATGAGAAGAGTGCCAGAAGTGCTCGATGTTTGGATGGATTCGGGGAACGCTGTATGGGCTGCGCAAGATGGCAGCTTGCCAGAAGTTGCAGACCTAATAATAGAGGGACACGACCAGATAAGAGGGTGGTTCTACTCCCTCCTTGGGAGCGGCATAATATATGAGGACAAAGTTCCATATAAGACCGTTGTTATGCATGGCTTCTTCGTTGATGAGAAAGGAGAGAAGATGAGCAAGAGCTTGGGCAACTTTGTCCCAACTTCTGAGATAATTGAGAAGTATGGAGCCGATGCCTTCAGGGTTTTCAGCCTCTCAACAAATCTCTGGGAGGATGTCCGTTTTGTGTGGCTCTCGCTTAAGGAAGCAAAGTCAGACCTTGCCATAATGCTCAACTTGTCCAATTTCTTGAAAAGGCACATAACATCTGAGCTCCCACAAGAGCCATCATTGGAAGTTGAGGATAAGTGGATGCTCTCAAAGATTAACTCTGCAATAGAGCACTACCACAAGGCAATGGCAGAGAAGCAGCTTGCCAAAGCCGTCCGCATAGTAAGGACAACATTGGTAGAGGAGCTAAGCAAGCGCTATATGAAGGTTGCTAAGAAGAGGATAGCAGAGAACAACAATAAGGAGGCTGCTCTCAGCACCATCTATAAGGCAGTGTTCTCCCTACTTTCATTGCTAGCGCCAATAGCGCCGCACATATCGGAGCACGTATACCAGCGCTTTTTCAGGAATTTTGAGAAAGAAGAGAGCATACACCTATTGCCAATAGCGCAGACAGATGCTAAGGTAATAGACAAGGCCTTAGAAGAACAAGGAGAAGAAGCATTTGATATTATATCGGAGATCCTTATGCTGAGGAACGAAGCTGCGGTCAAGCTTAGATGGCCGTTAGCGAGAGCCTATGTCTTATCAAAGGATTCCTCCAAGCTCTTGGCATTAAAGACATTCTCGCACATCATAAAAGCTCTAACCAACATCAAAGAGATAGTGAATGAAGAGCCAAGAGAAGGGGGAGAGCTTGTCTGGAATGAAAGCAAGACAATAGGAATAGACAAGAAGATAACAGAGGAGCTTTGGCAGGAGGGAATCTCCAACGATATGGCGAGAAGGATACAGACAGTGAGAAAAAAGAAGGGCTTAACAGAAAAAGATATAGTGCCAATACACATTGGAGGAGATGAGGAGCTTCTATCTGCCTTGAGGAAATTTGAACCAAGCATTAAGGCAAGGGTCCACGCTTCTGAGATCTCTTATGATGCTAATGATGAGGACGAGGCTTTTATGATAGATGGGAGGCCGTTCTTCGTCAGGATCTAACCCTTATGTTGAAGGAGGAGTTCTCAACCTTCCATTTTTTATGCCTTAGGGAGTAGTGTCCCCTGCCTTCCAACTTAAATGTTATTATGCCGTTCTCATCTGTGTAGCCCTCTCCTACGAGCTCTCCATCTCTCAATAGCTTGAACCTCTTTTTCTTGGCTGGGATGCCATAGAAATCCTTTATGGAGAACACCACCATGTCGTTGTTCAAGCTGTATAATGCTCTGAACCTCTTCGGTTTATGGTAGAATATTAAGAATAAGATAAGAGCGCTCAAAAAGAGCGGGACAACTATGCTATCCATTGTTATGATGCTCTCAGCCTTCTTTGTTTGGGCAAAGAAAACACCAACAGCTCCTATGTTGGAGTGGCTTTTGATAACTACTTCATAGCTTCCAGCATCCAACTCAATTGAGTATGTTGTTGAGACATTCCCCTCTTCTATGTAGGGCTTCCCATCCTTTATGATGCTTATGTTGTAGCTACCAACCAGCTTTGTAGGTCTTATCCTAACAACTTGTTTTTTGTCAAGGTTAAAGCTCGCGTGAGAGGAGAAGAGCTTGCCTTCTTCCTCAATCTTCCATTCCTTGCCCTCTACTATCTTGAAACCATCCACCTCAAAAACATACGTTCCATTTTGGAGAGGTGTAAAAACAGCTTCTCCTTCCTTGTTCGTTATGAGTGTTTGCTTTCCATATGGCGCTATCAACTTTATTGCCATCTCTCCCACATTCTTTTTGTTGTAATCAACAACCTTGACAAGGGTTTTTTTCAACGCTACTGTGCTGTTTAGCTCTATTATAAGCCTATCCTCCATCTCTCCTGTCTTATTGTCAACAGAGCATTTTTTACTACTTAGGAATGTTGAACTGCTGCCATAACCTGGGCTGCTAGCTATTAGGCTATAAACTCCACTCCTGTTGAATTCAATCACATACTTACTATTCCCAGAGAGACTCCGGCTCTCAAATGGAGGTGTCCTGCTTATTACAGACACTTCTGTATTCAGAGGGAGGCCAACTGACAGTGTCTCTATTGTAGCTCTCCTTGTTGTGCAGTCATACGTCAATGATATGTCTATGCTTTTCTTCCCAGTCCTCACATCTTCAAGTTCACACCCTTTCTCTCTCGCTATTACTGCATCCCTATCCTCTCCCATTATTCTATCACTATCCTTCCCATAAGGATAAGCGCTCCCGCTGTCTGCTATGCTATCGTTGTTCTTATCTTCTATCTTTCCTTCTAAGAAGAGCTCATATACCTCCCTGTAATAATTGTTATCCAAGTGGACTATTCCATTTCCATAGACATAGTTGTCTCTATCTGTGCAGAAATAATTCCTCACTATATCTACTTTCCCACCATAGACCTCTACTCCTCCTTTTTTTATGAACTTGGTCTTCTCTATGGTGGCAGTTGAGTTTTTCAAGAAGAGCGTGTCCTCTATCAAGCTATCAACTACTGTTATGTTGGAGGAATTTATTATGTCAACCCTCCACGCATCTACGCTGATATTGGTATTGCTACTGTTATTGATTAGTAAGTAAGCATAATCTCCATTTATGGAGTTATTAGTGATGTGTTCATATTCTGTTATGTTCTTCCCCTCTATTATGCTATTGATATAAGTGAGTTGGCACCTATCTGTAGAGACTCTTGCCCCATCTATCCAAGAGTTCCTGATAGAAAGCTCTCCATTAGCACATTTCACGAACTTTGCCCCATCTGCAAGGAAGTTGAATGCCTTAACGTTGTTGACCTCAACAGAACCGTTATTGCTCTCTATTGCATAGTTCCCGTTCCCCAGAAAAGAACTCAACTCAGAGTCCCTAATCGTTATGTTGGACGTCTCAGATATGATAAGTGGCAACTTCTTTATGAGCGTTGCATTGAGTGTTATGTCTGCTATGCTATTGCTTATGTTAAGGAGTGTCCTATCCACGCCACTGGCCTTTATGTCTAGGTTAAGCTTGCTGTTGTTTGCCATTATGTGTCCTTTGAAATCTCCGCTAAATGTTAATGCTCCTCCATTAACTATAATGTCGCCGTAGACATTACCTCCATATATGTTAAGGTACCCTCCATCAACAACTATAGCCCTTTCTCCAGAGATGGAGTGGCCTTTGAGGTATATGGTTACGTTTCCCTTAATAGTTAGGCAGCTATTGTCAGAGCTTATGCTCTTTGCTAATGTGTATGGCCCACTCTCTATTGTTCCACAATCCAAAGCAAATGTATAAGAGAGCAAGATAGCTAAGAGCAGCAACTTTTTCATATTCTCACTTCCTCATAGCTATGAAGTAGTGTTCTTTGTCATAAGGGTCAAGGTCAATAACCTCTTCTATGGAGAGCCTTGTTTTCAACTCCTCCTTTGCTCCTTTGAGCGTCTCCTCTTTTTCTTTAGTCACATCTATGCTATGTGTTTTTAGACAGAGCATTGCACTACCTCCATCCTTAAGGAATTTCCTTTCATTGAGTAGCAATATCCTAACTTGGTCGGGTTGTGCAACATCTTGATAGAGAACACCAACCTCTCCTATGTCCTCATACTCTGTTGGCATCCTAGCGTCAGCTAATATGGGTACTATGTTGTCCCTTCTCTCAGCCAGCTTCATTAATTTTTCCATCATCTGAGGTGCGTGTTCAACAGCGTATATGACTCCATCCTCACATATGTCGGAGAGATGACTCACCGTTGTTCCGGTGGATGCCCCCAAGTAGAGGATTTCTGCTTTTTTTGAGAATGGAAAATCCTTTAGGCCTTTTTTGAGAGCCCCAGCCAGTTTGCTCCTAAATGCGTCCCACCTCCTATACTCAACTCCGTCTATGGTTAAGAGTTTCTCTCCATATACCTTTTTTCCGGGCACATAATTCTTTGTGTAATAGTCTCCACCATAATAGTATAGTCCTTCTTTGACTTCTTTGATTTCCATGTAGGGAATGGGGTGGAACTATTTAAAGCATTTGCCACAATGCTCTCTTTGATGAAAATAACATTCACCGGCGTTGGAGGCACGAGACGCGTAATGGCAAGGCAGTATCCCCCATTTTACACCGGCGGTTTCAGAATAGAAAGTAGTGGCCTTAATTTTTATGTGGACCCCGGCCCAGGGGCTGTCTTAAGGTCCGCTGAACTTGGATACAAGGTTGAAGAGACTGACATACTCATATTAAGCCATAAGCATCTTGATCACACTAGCGATGCCAATGTCATAGGCCAATCTATGAATGGCTACGGCTTTAAGAGGAGAGGTATGTTAATAGGGAGTAAGAGTATATTGGAGAGCCCTTCCAACTACCCTTACTTGTTTCCCTTTGTTGCCAACTCCTTTTTAGAGATCCATACGCCTCCTCCACAAGAGACGCTAATGCTCTCCCATAACTATGAGGATTTTACATTCACAACTACAAGAGTTGACCATTCTGATGAGACTGGTTGGGGGTTTATTTTGGAGATGGAAGGTAAGAGAGTTGGCTACACTAGCGATACACGCTGGTTTGATGGTCTTGGCAAGCAATTTAGGGGAGTTGACTTACTCATAGCGAACATAACTAACATAGGGATGGCAAAGAGGACAACTGTTCATTTAAGGGTGGAGGATATGGAGAATTTGTTGGAAGAGAGCGAAGTTAGTAGGCTCTCTCTCTACCATCTTAGTGAAAGCATAATCCATTATGGAAGGGATAAGCTTCTAGCTGAATTAAAAGACAAGTATGAGTTGAGCTATGGCGTTGACATACACATACCTATTTCTGGCTATGAGATAAAAGTTTAGCAATGCAACTATGATTTTAAACTCCAGCTATTAACCTCAGCACATCTCTTAACCCAGGAGCCATCCCCATAACAAAGATTGCATATGTTAGTAGGTTCCTCTCCTCCTCGCTCTTGCTCTCTTTGTTAACATAGTAGAGTATCGCTAAGGATAGAGCCACTTTAAGTATGTAGAATGTCAAGTATCCAAGCTGGCTGCCGAGGAAAGAGGTTAGGACGTGCTGTTCCCCATAACCATAGAAAGTTATCGCTATGTATGTGGCCGCACCATCAAGGCCTTGTGCCATCACTGCAAGGGAGCTGTCCTCATTTTTTAGGAGCATCTTTCCAGCTAAGTATGCAATTCCAGCTAATACAACTATCCATACAGCCCTCTCTATGAACTGCATCGCTGGAATTAACAAGGCAAGATGGAACAGAGCGAGAGCCCACCCTCCATAATATGCCAGGTTACTCCAGCCCTTCTTTTTCTCAATCCAATACAATAAGAAGAATGCGACAGCTACTGTTATGTATATTCCAGGGGTTACAT
>RFJG01000083.1 GCA_003694965.1 Methanobacteriota archaeon
AAAAGGAGGAGATAATCTCCTCTAATTTTTTATTTTTCAAATCCACCAAATTTATAAACTCTTTTCCATCAACCACTTTTATGAAAGTTAAGGAATACATAGCTGAGAAGCTCTCATCAGAGGGGGCTATGCTCTTTTCACTAATAGATCCATTGGATTATTCAGATATGGAGCACATAGTGGCAACTGCTAAGAATGCTTATGAGGGAGGGACAGACATAGTCCTAATAGGTGGCTCTATAGGTGTCCAGGGACCTTTCTTGGATGCTGTTGTCAAGAACATAAAAGAAGTTGTTAGTGTTCCCGTTGTCCTTTTCCCAGGAAACATAGCAACGCTTACTCCCTATGCCGATGCGACATATTTTATGAGCCTCCTCAACTCTAGGAACACATACTGGATAACGAGGGCCCAAATGCTCGCAGCTCCTGTTGTTAAGAAACTTGATATGGAGACGCTCTCAATAGCTTACTTGGTTGGGGAACCTGGGGGTTCTGTTGGCTTTGTTGGGGAGGTTGACCTCCTCCCAAGGGAGAATGTCAAGATAGCAGCAGCATATGCTATGGCAGCAGAGCTCATGGGTTTTGATTATGTCTTAACCGATGCTGGCAGTAATCCAAAGGAGCACTTACCCTTGGATTTCATATCTGCTGTTAGGAAAGCCACTAATCTTCCCTACATAGTGGCAGGTGGCATAAAAACGCCAGACCAGGCAGCCAATGTAATAAGGGCTGGGGCAGACTGCATCCAGGTCGGCACTGCTTTTGAGCTGGAGAATGGCTTAGACAAGTTCAAGGCATTTGTCGCCTCCGTAAAAGGAGAGGGGAAGAAACGCATATAACGGAAAGAGCTATGGCCTGATTAATGCAACATTTATAAAGGAGAACAACATACATAGTTTTATGAAGAAAGTAGTCCTTTCATTAGCTCTTTTCATAATCGTTGCGTTCATAGCTACCTCTCTCGTAGTCCTTATTTCTTCCAAGGCATCCCCTGATTCGGGCGTTTCTAAAGCTAGTTTGGAGAACGCTGTATTGGAGGATGCCAGGACAAGGTTTGCGGATGCCGACATAGTGGAGATAAATAACATAGAGGAGAAGGGGGGCAACAAATACATAGTGGTGAGAGTAACCTACAACTACTCCTCAACATGTCCCATAAGGAAGCACGTCTATTATACTTACCCAGAAGGTCTTTTCTTGCCAGAGTATCCTGTCAATGTGATAACGAGCTGTTCTTTTTGTAAGAGTGGAGATTGCCTAATTGCATATGATGAGGAGGCCATATTGGCAAGCGTCAACGCCAAGGGGACAGCCCAAGTTAGGGATTTTGCTGAGCTTAACAATGCCACGCCTCTTGTTAGCAAGCTGGGCAACATATGGAAGGTTAAGTGGGTTGCAGACAATTCTGTTATGGAGGTTGCCCTAACACAAAAAGGCTCCCTTGTTGATGTTAAATTAATAAACACAACTGAATAACAGCCAAAGAGGTGGCTTATATGGAGATTAAGGACATAAAAGTTTTTGATGCAGAGGACTCTCTTTCTAAGGCATTGCACGCCATACTCGGTGGAGAGCCAATTGTGGCAGTTACCAAAGACAACAAATATGTTGGTTGCATAGATGACAGGCATGCAATAGTCAACACAAAGGATGCTTCCAAGATAAAGTTGGAGAATGTGATGGCCAAGCCGCCAAGGTTAAGGGATGGAATATCCATAGAGGAGTTGTTGAGGCTCTTCTCAATAGAGCATTTCAAGGCATTGCCCGTGTTGGACAGCAAAGACAAACCAATAGGTTATGTTTCGAGAGTAGAAGTTGTTGAGGAGTTGCTCAAGGCTGGCCTCGTTCCAAGGACTCTTGTTGCCTCTGTAATGGACACCCCTCCTTATGTAATTAGTGCGAGTGAGACATTCAAGAAGGCAAAGAAGCTTATGAAGGAGCTCTCTACCCATAGGCTCATAACAGTTGATAATGGGAGGCTAACTGGGGTTGTATCAACATACGACCTTGCCATGTTTGTGGAGAAGCCCAGGGCAAGGCAGAAATCCCAACTAATATCAGAAGTGAAGAGGCCCGAAGAGAAGGCAATAAAGGACTTTCTCAGGGAGCCGCTAGTAGTTGTTAAGGAGTCTGATATGCTGCCAGATGCACTTTCCAAGATGGCACATAAGGATGTTTCCTATGCCGTCGTTGTTGATGAGAAAGGCGTTAAGCCTCTTGGCCTTCTTGATGCCAAGAAGGTTTTCTCCCTATCCCTAAAGCTCCTCTCTCCCGAGCCAGAAGTAATTATATCGCATATGCCTGATGACGAAGGTTGGGCATATGATGACATAAAGAGGTTGCTATTGGAGGCTCTTTCTAAGACATCTAAGATGTTCGATGTAGGGCACATCCATGTAACGATAAAAGAAGGCAAGAGTGTCTATAAGGTAGATGTTAGCGTAGAAATAGACAGCAGGGTTCACCATTTCCACGGAGAAGATTATGAACTCCTAATGGCAGTGAGGGAAGTGGCTGATAACATTAAGAGAGTCTTAACTAAACTCAAGGACAAGCTCAAGCACAGGAAGGCAGACATAGCTGAGATGGAAGGGCCGGAGGAATAGTTGTGAAAGGACAAGTGTCATTTGAGCTCCTTGTTGTGGTGGCATTTGTCCTACTTGTTATGATACCTCTCATAT
>RFJG01000007.1 GCA_003694965.1 Methanobacteriota archaeon
CCAAACTTCTAGTACGGGCAAGCCCGAATCCCGACGAATAGATGCAAAAGGAGGTTCGGAACCTTGGTTCCGTATATGTTAGTTTTTGCTCAGCTTTTTCCTAAAAAGCGGGAAGCCCCCGGAGGGATTTGAACCCTCGACCTACCGCTTACGAGGCGGTCGCTCTACCGCTGAGCTACGGAGGCGCTATTTCTTTATGAGATTTCGCACCATTTCTTTTTTTAACTTAACATAATCTTTTATGAAAACAAGGAAAGCAGCTCCCTTCCCAACTATTATGGTTCTTTTGCTTTTCTTTATGGGGAAGTTGAGCTGGCTTAACAAGTATTCATCAACCAAATCTCCATTTGCTAATATTAATTTCCCGTCCTCTACTTCTCCACAACAATCGAACCAACCAGCGAAATAAGAAGCTGAGAACTCATTCATAAACCTCAACCTAACGCGCCTTCCCTCGTCCATTTTTTTCAGGAAATTCTTAACCCTATTCTGGTAGAAATAAATACTGTCCTCTTCGTAGAGTATTTTTCCCTTTTCCGTAAACCCAAGCTTAAGGGCTTCTTCTAAGAAGATGTTGGCTGCTCTTCCACTGACGCCTATGCCCTGCCTTGTTTTACAATGTTTCCAAAGACCTAAGAAATAGGCAACCTCTGGCGTGAACTTCATAGTTTTAGCTTCTCCTTCTCTTCTTCGCTTTTCCTAAATGATGGTTGTAATACATCCTCTTTGTCCAGCGTTGCTAACCCTTCCTTGAACGCATAGCCGAATAGGACATTGAAATTGTTTATGTAAGACCTAGCAACCCTGGGCCCATCCAACCCTATATCGTTGAACAATTTTATTAGGACCTCTTTCTCATCCTCATTAAATGCCTCTCTTCCATCCACTATGTTATTGATGGCCTTTGTTGTTATGAGCTCAAGCTTTATCCTTGCGGGCTTTGCCTTTTTCTTCAGCCCGTCTGGCAAGCTACTATAATGGATTATGAATGCCTTCGCAAACACGGCAGCTCTCTTGAAATCTTTTTTGAGGACGCTTTTCAACAGAGCAAGCTCTACCTTATCAAGCTTCTCCCCAAGTTCCAATTTTTTGAATATTTTTCCAATGAGCTCAAAAACACTCACTCTATCACTCCTCAAGTGCTTCCTTTATAGCTCCAACGTCAGGCGCCTTTATCGCAACTTCTGTCTTCTCCCCTGTGCTAACAACATAAAGCGATTCAAGGTTTATGCCGCGCCTCCTTAGCCTATCAGTGAGTTTAGCCAACTCCCCTGGCTTGTTATCTAAGGTAACAACTACAACATCCCCAACATCATAGCCGAGGACTACTCCTTTGTTCTGTTCAAGAACCTTTGTAGTCGTTGCTTCATCGTTCGTTATTATCCTAAATACGGCAACATCATCGTTCGTTGAGAAAGCAGATATGGAATCTATGTTTATGCCGTGGTTCCCAAATAGCTCAGCTATCTTATGCAAGCTACCTGGTTTGTTCTCTGCCTTTATCTTAAACTCCCTTGTGCTGTGGAAATTAAATTTCATCCATTATCACCCAACAACCATAAAATTGGAAGGGGTTTTAAACCTTAGTGAGCAACAACTAGCTATGCTTGGCAAACTTTCTTCTACGATAAAGCAGGACATAGAGGAGAAGCTGGAAAAAGCAATGGATAGTGAGTATGTTGATTTTGCGGAGCCTTTAAAGGAGTATATGAGCAGGGGCGGAAAAAGGATAAGACCTTTACTTACTATATTGTCTGCAAAGGCCCATAATAAGGATGTGGAGCAATACACAAATGTAGCTATAGCTATAGAGATGTTCCATAACTTTACTCTCATACACGACGACATAGAGGATGATTCAATGTACAGGAGGGGCAAGCCAACGCTCCACATAACATATGGTATACCACTAGCTATCAATCTCGGAGATGCTCTATATACAATTGTGTGGAAACACTTACTCAATGCTGGCCTTTCTGTTGATGAATTAAATGCAATAGTTAAGACATTTGAAGAGGTTGTAGTAGGCCAGGATATAGAGTTGAGAGCCATACACGAGGAGACATTTGACTTGGATTATGAGGAGTACTATACACTAGCTGGGAATAAGACTGGTTCTCTTATAGCACTATGTCTAGCTCTCCCTCTTGTTGGCAAGGAGAATTTTGACAAGCTCTATGTTGCTGTAAGGCAACTTGGCATAGCATTCCAAATAAAGGATGACCTCCTCAATATAACTGGCGATTTTGAGAAGTATAAGAAGAAAATAGGGGATGACATTACAGAAGGCAAGAGAACTCTCCTTGTCCTATATGCGCTCAAGAATCTCAATGAAGACAAGGCTAAGGAATTGAAGGGAATACTCTTATCACATACAAAAGATGAGGAGCTAATCAAGAGGGCTATATCACTCATTAAGGAGAGCGGTGCAGTTGAGTTTGCCCAATCAAAAGCAGAGGAGCTAGTTTCAGAATACTTGCCAGTTGTTGATGAGATAATACCTCCAGGAGAGGCAAAGGATGAGATAATGAAAATAATTAAGATGTTCATAAAAAGAGAGGCATAAGCAGAGGAGATAGGATGATAGGCAGCTTACTCAGGCAAAGGCTCAATAAGCTCCTATTCCCAATAGGCAAGCTCCTCTCCCCCATCAATCCCAACCACATAACTCTAGCTACATACCCTCTTGTTTTCATAGCTGCCTACTTCATATATGCTAAGTCCTTTGCGTATGCTCTTGTTTTTGTTTTTTTGTCGAGCATTGTTGACAATTTAGATGGTGCTGTTGCTAAGGCAAACAACAAGAAGACAGACTTTGGCTCTTATTTTGATGCATTCACGGATAAGGTTCAAGAAACAACACTATTGGCGGCCTTTGCATTTTCCGGCTATCCCTTGGAAGCGTTCTTAGCTGTCGCCAGCTCTCTTCTCAACAGCTATGCTAAGGCAAGGGCTGAGATGGTTAGGCCACTTGGCAACATAGATTGGCCAGCAGTAGGAGAGAGGGCAGAGAGAGTAGCTGTTGTTTTCATTACCTTGTTCGTGGCCATCTTTACCAAGGCAGTATATGGCATCGATACGATTTCTCTTGGCCTCTATGTGCTAACTTTCCTCGCAACCCTTGGAGTCCTACAGAGGTTTATGTTCGCTAAAAGGATATTATCCTAAGGCTGGCTATGCTAGCTCCTTGGGCTCTTGCCAACCAACAAGGCTTTAAATAACTATCTTTTCATATCTTGCTTATGAGGAAATTCCTTCTCGTATTACTTTTGGCAAGCCTTTACTTTGCCGCCACAGTAGACAACATAACGAACTTCCTACTTCCAGGAGAGGAGAACGCTACCATAGAATACAAGAATTTCACCAACCACGATGGCAGTTATTCCCTTGTCTTAATAGATGGTAAGCTAGCTTTCTTGCTTAGGGGCAACGAAATAATTGATAGCAAGTCTGAGATAAGGGACATACTTTGGGAGAATTACTCCAACACAAATATACCGTCTGATTTAAATTCAACAATTGAAAAACTAAAAGAGGCAGCATTGAGTTTCAATGCTAGTAGGAGCGATGGCCTTGACAATGAAGAATTCGGCTGTAGAAAAACGCTCGGTGAGAACTTGCCAAAACCCAAGAGCCTAAAACTTTACGACAATAACCTCTATGTCTATTATGCTTCATACGCCTGTGAATCTGCTTATTATGCTGATATGCTACAATGTGTTAACCGTTACGACATAGTGCCAGACATACAGGAGTTCTTCACATCCAGCTACACCATAGATGAGAAGCTCTCAACAATAATGGACAACTTAGCTACGACAGATGTTAGGTTGGTCTCCCCAAAAATGAGCGAGATAGCAGACTCAGTACAAGTAATAAGGAACGAGGTTTCAGACATAAAGAAGAGTAGGTTCAGGAGGCCCAGGGATGATGTGACTGGAGAGGTTAAGACATCGGAGTGTGTGGATTGTTTTGGTATATGTGATGAGCTCATTGTCAACAAGACAGCATTGGACACTCTCGAGAACGATGCAAGTATGCTGGCCCAAGAAACTAAGCCGCTCTACTCCTTTGAAAGCGATGTTGACAACATCTTTACCTCTACACGAGATAGGATACAAGAAAGGGCTAATTTGGACAAGAGGTGGGAGTATGAGAATAACTTATCTTCAATATTGAGTGGATGGGACGCTCTTAAGAATAGGACGGATGCTGTCCTTAAGAGAGTTGATGACAAGAAGCTTAAGGAAAGAAGAGACCTCGTAATAAAACTTCAAGGGGAGATAGATGATGCTCTAACGAGCAACAATTTTACATTAGCAGACCAGAAAATGAAAGCAATAGGGAGTATGGTTTCATATGTTTCAAATGCAACAAACTACTATGAGGGAGTCCTCTCTACTTTAGACATATCACGAAAGAAATCTGAAGCCCTATTCTTGTCTGTTTTCCCAAAGATGGGGGATGAGTTGCAGAAAGAGGCATTATTGGAGAAGAAGAAAGACTTAGACTCCAAGGTCTCTGGCAAGATGTCACCAGATGCCCTTGTTCTCTATGCCCAAGATTACCAGAACCTTACTGCCAAGCTCATAGCTGTGAACGCTCAGCAGAGGAACGGTGTCTTTGAGATGATGGGTAGGGCATTCATGAAGTACTATAATTCCTTCTACTCTCTTGTAAATCCATTACTTCCAGATACTCTTGAGAGCAAGACATCATTTATGAAACTCAGTCCACTAGTCTTCTCTCCCATTGTTGGCCTTGCCTATGCCTCTCTTGTCTTATGGTTCACTGTGCCAAAATTCTATGCGCACAAGGAACGCAAGATAAGGAGCAGGGGCAAGAGGATGTTCTTTTTCTCCATGGTCCTATTTTTCGCTTTCCTCGTCTTTATTCTCATAACTGCCCTGTCCTTCTTTACATATGATAGGGCTGTTAACAATGCTGGAATAATAGAGTTCAGCGAAGCAATAAAGAGAGCTCCATCCCTTGGCATAGTCTTAATCTCCCCTACTTCCAATATGAAAGCCTGTGCCTCAACAATTAAGGAGAGAGTTGATGGAGACAAGAACATCACCATATATGAGAAGAAGGATAACTCATGCCTCGTTAACGGAGAGAGCAAACCAGCAATAGAGTGCAGTGCCATTACATTCCCCGCAATAGTCTTACAAGAGGCTTCCGAGACAACGGTTAGCGGTTCTGTTGTCGGAGATGCAATATTGACTCTTGGCACTACTGATGATGCTTACAAGGATTGTTTCGTTGCCGATTCTCTTGTGTGAGGTGCTATTATGGACGATGGGATAAAATGGATAATAGCAGGACTATTGCTCTTGGTTGCCATATTCCTTATTTATTCAGTATATGCGCAACCTAACTTGAAAGAGCTTAACAAAGGAGAACCTGTTGGTTCTTCTGAGATGAACAAGGAATTAGCGACTAGAAACTTGTGTATAGTCCTAGACTTGCCATCTACCAAACCACTAAAACAGGATGTAATGAATTGTGGCTTAGAGTATTTCCAGACGTCATTGTCAACATTCCCAACTAAGCGCATAGACTTTTATGCAATAGATGGAGCGTCGTGCCAAGCCCAAGTTAGTGAGGAATGCACCTCCTTCCCGTGCAAGGGGAAGACAATAAAGACGTCGCCTGCTGACTGTATAAACAAGATAGCTAACAGTGGTTGTTTCGTCATAAAGGTTTCAGAAGGCGACCCATTGGAGACAAATACATACTCCAACATGTTGGAGGTCTTCTTAGGCAACTCAACATATAAGGAAGGCTCCTGCTCCATAAAGAAGAAAGCCTAATACCTTAGGAAAGCCCCTATCCCTCCAAATCCTTTGAGGAATTGCAAACCTTCGTTTGTTTTTTTACTAACAACTATAACACGGATGTTGTGGTCTTGGCTAAGCTCTATTATGTAATCTGTTAGTGATTCATCTTCCACGAGTTCCATGTTATTCTCGTCCACCGGGCACCTCATCCCAGCAGTCCTAACGTTCTTTTCATCTCTCTCAGCCACTAGGAGCTCTTCTTCTGTGCTATCTGTGGGGCATTTAAATCTCATATAAGTCGTGTCTAAGCTGTCAGAGACGAGGACAATGTCTGCCCTATTATTCTTTATGGCATCTGCAACTTCCTTAAATCCATAGACTGCCTTTCCCTTGCGAGCAACTTCAGTTATGAATTTTTGGACATACTGCCTCTCAACTATTGCTTCCTGCTCAGCCAGTAGTTCATCTGCCTTTTGGAGTATCTCGTGTATGCCGTTCTCGTCAGCGTAGCCCGTGTCAACAACACCTATTATCTTGTGTTGGTAATTGAATGGCTCCATTTTGAGGAAGTACTCCTTTGCAGGTCCAGGACCTCCAACTATTATCCCCTTGACTTTACCAAGGAAATGCTTGTCCATAGCCTCTCCCACTTTCTTATAGTATCTATCTGTAGCCTCTTCAACCAATCTTTCATACCTCCTAGCACTCTGACCCCCTTTCCTAACTTTGGCATGAGCGGGGTTGTGTATCCTATCGAGTATTACAACTTCCGTGCCTTTTAGTATTGCTAATGTTGCTTCCTTTCCTTCTATGGCAACGAGTCCGTAGCTGTCTGTTGCCTCTGTCATCTTTTCCAATGGTTCTGTGAAGAATGAGGAATCACACCTATATATACTCTGTTTCAGCGTGTATATGGGCTCAACTACAAATGTTTCTATGTCTGTTTTTGAAGGCTCTGGAGAGGTGTTTCCAGAGAATATCACGAGGCCTTTCGGGGGCGTTTTTTTGAAATGTTTCAATGTTGTATTTATCCTCTCAAGAGCTGCTATGACATTATTCCTAGTCTGTTTACTCTTAATGTTCCCGGCTTGGTTTATTTCTTCCCTAACTTTTTTGGCAGCTTCTGGTATGGGGTAATCTGCTGGTATGTAGAGAGAGACGAGTTGCGTTCCAACTCCCCTCACTTTGCTAAGCTTCCTTACCATCTTCTTAAACTTATAGAATTTTTCACTATCAACTTCACTCAATCAACTTCACCTTTCCAGTTCTTAGGCTGTATACAGCGCCGTATATCTTTACATCTCCCATCTTATCTATCATTGGGAGGGATTTCCTTA
>RFJG01000084.1 GCA_003694965.1 Methanobacteriota archaeon
ATTAATTCCATTTTTTGGTGGCCAGGGCATTGTTAGCCTTTTTTCATTCATCTCCTCTAATCTAATTCTTTCTATAGTGGGAGGACTAATAATTCTCTCGATTATGTATGTCCTCTCAGTTTACACTAATTCTTTAGTAATTTCCACAGCAGCTTATCTCCTCAAAATACATAGGAGAGATGTAATAAAGGAATCTACTTCTTTCTTTTTTCCTTTATTTAAGCTTTCATTAGTACTTACACTCGTTTATCTTCTAGCAATTTTGCTCCTCTTTATTCCCTTCTTTTCTTCCTTACTCGATACTGGACAACACAGTGTTCCTTCACTATCTACTGCCAACATAATGCACCAAGTTCTTGCCAGCCTATCTTTGTTGTGCATATTGCTGTTAGTTTTCATTTTACTCGCGCCGATGTTATACACGATATACTATGTTTTTTACTTCCATAGAAATATGCCAACATTGAGTTTTGTTTTAAGACAGCTTAAGAATGCCTTTAATCCAAACATATGGAAGCTTGCTTTCTACATGTTTCTTACTTCTATCATGGGCATGGTCGTTATAGTGATAATCCTCTTCATTGTGAATATTTTGTTATCTCTCCTATTATTCTTTTTACCAGTAACTTTGTATAGCATACTAACAACAATTATCTCCTTAATATTATCTGCTTTCTTTGTACTCTTCCTTGCTGGCGTAGCCCTCAGGTATGCTGATCACTATGGCCTCTAAAAGAATCCTCCTTCTCTTCTTATTTTTTTCAGCAGCCCTCGTTTCAGCTACTACCAATACTACTGATGTTGCTACTAATATTGTTGTTCCAGCTAACTTTACAGTTTCACTTGTGAATGTATCAACCTACTCGCTTCCAGGCCTTACGTCCATAAAGGCAATATCTTATGACGGCCATAGCGTATATATAGTTAATAATGAAGATGGGAGGATATATGTTAGGGGCCCTAAGAGCTATTCTATAAGCACGAACAACTTGGATGTTGTTGATGTCCTTTCATTCATAAATGGCGGAAGGAATTACATATATTACAACACTCCATTTACGATATACAGGAATAATCCGGTGAGGAAATCTGTAGATGATTATGGTGTTGTTTCTCTTGAGAGGATTGGAGACAGCATAATCGCTCCAGACAGTTATGGACACTTTACAACATACAGCCTTGATTTGGGAGGAGCCAAGACATATGGAGGTTATAAGGAGTATTCCCCTTTCTTGAGCAGCACCCACATGAACGACACGCTCTACCTGCTACAGAACTCTACGGAGAATAACTTAGTAGTCTTACAATATCCTTCATTTAACAAGCTTAGGCAATGCACCATTACTGGCATTGAGATAGCTACTGACGGATATAGGCTATACTCACTTGCCAATGGAACCTTGTATGTTTATGGCCTCTCTTCGTGTGAGCAGCTTTCCAGCGCTTATATCGGAGCTGGCCACATAGCCAATGGCAATGGAACTATTTTCTATTCAATACCTTCCAAGGTTGTGGAAGCAAGCATTTCCTTGGTAGAGGTAGTAAACGAACCGCCTAAAAAAGAAAAGAAGAACGAAACAAAAACTCAAACACCAGCACTACAGCCTTCCAATACAACAACTTCACACAAGAATGAAACCTCTAAGGTGGAGCAACAACCTCAAGAGAGCACCCTCCCTTATGGCCTCATCTCGGCAATAGTTGTTGCAGTAATTTTGGCAGCTATTTTATTCTTGGTTCTATATGCGCTAAAGCATGCCAAGAGGTAGAGAAGTGCTCTTATGAGAGTCGGCGTTTTCTTTTCTGGAGGTAAGGATTCAACAATCTCAGCTTTCCTTATGGAGTCTTCAGGTTATGAACCCGTTCTCATAACATTTATGCCAGAGAAGAAGCACTCATATATGTTACAAGGGGAGGCATTGGAACTAACTAAGTTGCAGGCAGAGGCAATGTCGATGGAACACCACACATTTACTGTAAGTGGTCAGAAGGAGGTTGAGATAGAGGAGATGCTCAAATGCGTTGAAGGCCTCTCATTAGAGGGGATAGCTGCCGGGGCATTGGAGAGTGAGTACCAGAAGCAGAGGGTTGACTACATAGCAAACCAACTTGGAGTCCCTTCCTATTCTCCTATATGGAAGCGCATGTCTGTTGAGGAACTTTATAGGGAGATGGAAATAATCCTTGTCAAGGTTTCCTCAGAAGGTATGGGCAAAGAATTGCTTGGAGAAAAATTTAGACCTAATATAAGTACTGGCCATCCATTACTAGAAGGCGGTGAGGCAGAAACTGCTGTCCTTGACGCTCCTTTCTTCACTAAACGGATAGTTATTAAAGAGAGTTCCTCCATATGGCATAATACATGGGGAGAATTACTAATCAAGGAAGCAGCCTTAGAAAACAAGCCTTAGAGAGCTATAAGCTTGGGAATTTTGCGAAGTGCGAGCTTTTTTTAGAGAAGGCCATCGATATGGGAGATGAGTTGTCTATAGTGCTCTTGGCAAGACTTTATTATGAGATGGGCAGTCCCATGAGAGCATCCGCTCTTTTGAGGAGGAACGGTTATGATGAGGAAGCACTATTATTCGAGAGCTTATGTCAAGAAGGTAAACTGATAATCTCTAATGCATTAGAGCGAGGAGATGCTAAGAAGGTTGAGGATGGCTTCCTTTTTGAGAGCGGCATTTCGTTGGAAGGGAGAGCTATTCTACCTCTTAATAGGAGAATGAGAGGAAAACTCCTGGAAGACTTTGATGGCCTCCTTGAGCAAACCTTTTTAAATTACCTAAAAGATATGGAACTGTGATATCATGGCTGATGGTCATTATGACAGTGTAGATACCTCTATAAAGAGCGAGAAGGAAGCTAAGGTTTATGAGAAGCTGAAATATGGTGTTGTGGCAAAGTGCTTTGACATAGAAGCAGGTAAGCCTATAGTAATACTTAATGAGCAGGAAGCAATAGAGAATGGCATTTTCCCTGGCCAGCGTGTCGCTCTAATAAGAGGTTCTAAGGAGACTGTTGCAATAGTTGATGTTTCTAGCGAGATGGTGAGAAGAGGGGAAGCGGGCCTTTTCAAAGAGATACAAGAAGTTTTTGGAGTATGCTCTGGGAAGAAGCTCTATATTAAGCAGATCCCGTTGCCTAAGAGCATAGAGGCAATAATAAAGAAAATAGATGGCAAACAACTAACTGGCAGTGAGTTCGACAGCTTCATAACTGATTTGATGCAAGATAGGATTTCAGAAGCTGAGATCTCTGCATTCCTTGTCGCTGCCCACATAAGGGGCCTTGTCTCTAAAGAAGTGGTGGGCTTAACAAAGGCAATGGTCGGCTCAGGCAGCTCAATAAATTTTACAACGCGCTATGTTGTTGATAAGCACTCAATAGGAGGTGTTGCTGGAAACAGGACTACGATGCTCATAGTTCCTATAATGGCCGCTGCTGGCTGCTATATGCCGAAGACATCCTCTAGGGCCATAACCTCTCCATCCGGAACTGCCGATACTATGGAAGTTTTAGCGCCGGG
>RFJG01000085.1 GCA_003694965.1 Methanobacteriota archaeon
AATATATTCTCTGCCATAGTCGTTAAGGCTTCTCTTGGCTCCACATCTATTAATTTGGCAAAAGGCACAACATATACAATAAGCAGGACGGTGGGAAGCAGTACTTCCTATACATTAACTTTCCAACCTGAGCACATCACATTTGCTGGTTATCTACCAACGACTAGCTCTTCTTACAGTTATGAATTTTTTGGAAAAAATACTCTTTCTCAATCTTTAGATAAGTCTTCCATTACCATCCCTGTAAACGTAGCAGAAAGAAACCCGGATGCCTCCATTGTCTCAGTAACTCCATCATCTATTTCTTCTCTGCCAGCGACAATAACCGTTCTTGTCAACAACACAGGCAATGTTCCATTCTCTGTCGTTAATGCTTCTGCTACGGGCGGCTACGATGCCAAGATAACTAAGAATGCTAATTATCCGATAAGCCCCGGCATCTCATTGCCTGTTAACATAGAGGTTAGCAACGGCAACGGACCTTTCACTCTCTCCCTTACTATTGACCCAACACCAGCTTTCAGTTGTGCTGGTTCGCAACTAGCTAACTTTAGTGTTACCACAACAACAATACAGGGTATAGCAGGAGACCTCTCTTCAGGCTTGGAAGGCCCGAGAGAAGTAACTGTTCCAGACAATAACCCAATAATTCAGGATTACAATGCAACTCTTGTCTTTGACGGCATAGACAGCAATACACAAGGCCAACTCTACATAGATATTAGGCCAAGGCTGCCAACAACAGGAGCAACACGCATAACAAAAACAGAGACGCTGACAATAGGAGGGACGGGGGTTGAGAGAGTTCCTTTCAACATAACGTGCAACAACGAGTTCCAAATCTATGACATCAACATAACAGCAGACCCCAACAACAACATCGTTGAGAGCGATGAGACAAATAACGCTTATACATCTACTGTAACTTGTAAGGCTCCCCTTGCCTGTAACGCAGTCCCTCGTGACATAGTTGTTATGCCTGGCTTTCCAGCAACAACGCAAGTAGAGTGCAACTTCTATGACAGTGGCGGTAACCTTCTCACAGTGCCATGTTCTCAACCATCTTCCAACCCAGCTACTATATTTGTTGACAACGAAGCATTCCAGAGCTTGCTTGACGATGTAGAAGTAGATTACAATAGCAATCGCTATGTTGACCTCATTTTCACTCCTAAGAGCTCCATATCCCCATCAAGTGGCGAGAGTACAGAATATATTGTAGATCTCAACATCACGGGCCAGAGGAGGTCAATAGGTGGCACTAGCCAAGACATAGCATACACTTGCCCCATCAATGTTACGGTGTTCAACGCACCTTGCACATACTACATTTAGTTTAAGTTTTTGACATCTATACTTTGCTGCTTCTCTTCTTCCTTTTCTGCTATTGTTTTTTCAAGGTCAGATAAGAGTGCAGCACATTTTTCTTTCCATTCCTTAAACTCCTCATTGAGTTCTGAGAGGGAGGTTAGATCATTAAGATGTGTCCCAATAACATTAATCGTCTCTTCCAAAATAAACAAATCGTTTTCAACTCTGACCATATTTTGTAGGACATTCCTTGTCCCTTCTACGAATTTCATAGTAGCGTGCACTGCACTAACGCTAAGGCCTACGGCAACATCAACAGTGCTTAGCTGCATTAACTTTTCAGATGTGGCAAAAGCCGCTATGGCAGTTGAGGGCAACCCCACGACGAGCATTGATCGCCCAACAAGAGTTACTAGTTCATCAACTTTCCATAAAATAAAGCTTTTCATTCCTGATATCGCATTCTCCATTTCTACAAACTTTGAACTCATCTCTTTCATATCCTCTGCGTGTTTTGAGAATTTCCTAACGACGCTTTCCCCTGATTTTACGAAGAAATCCTCTATGCTAAGAGGTTCGTTATCGTCATTAACTACTTTGAATTCAGCATGCAGTCCTATACTTTGAGCTCTTTTTAGGAGATCTACATATTCTTTGAGGTAATGCTCAACAGTTTGCAAGCTTTCTTTGGCCACGTGTGAGTAGCTCAACTCACCATTTTTTGGGTATGTCTTTTCTATCAAAGAACTCCTAAAATTTTCAATAGTTTTCTTCATTTCCCTTATTCTCTTCTTTACTTCTCTCCTTTTCTTTAAGGAGCTTCTGACACTCCTAACCAAATTGGCCATAGCTCTATAATGTTGTAAACCCTTTATAAGCATAACACTACATAAATAATAACATGGGAGTGCACACTACAAAAGAAACAATAGAGAAAGAACTCTTATCAAGGGGATTTGAGAAAAGAAACATACCATCCATCAAGGCATTCGCCCACAGACACGGCAAGTTAGACGGCATGGACATCAACAGCTTGTCGGTATTCAAGAGAGCCAATGGCTCTAACTACTTTGTTTTCTTAGCCATTGACAGAGAGTATGGTGCTCTGCACATATTATTTTACAATCCTGCAGAACCTTCCCTGTCAAGAAAGTTTGACAGAGGAGATATTCTAAGGAAACACTCTATATATCCAAGTAGCGATGACAACTCGTTCATAGAGAAATGCTTGCACGAGATAAGTGTCTTCAGCGAGCTCAAGAAACATACAGATTTCTTCCTTTGGACACACAACCATGCAGGTTATGTTGAGCAAGGCGGAAAATTGCTAAGCCTCATAGATATGGAAAAAGGAGCTATAAGAGGAGCTAATGGCCCATTAGATGATGGTATGAGCGACTCTTTTGATATTATGATGTCGGCTGCCCTTTTCTGCGGCGATTTTTATGCAATAACTTCTCACAACCATTTCAACAGCCAGCTATTTGGGGAGCTGGACTCCTTTGGGAAAGAGCTCGGCATAGTGGCAGTTCCTGGCGTTGAGATAACTATGCCCCCATATGCCTATTTGCCAGAAGATGTTGAATTCCTCAAGAGACAAGTAAGAGAGGAATTGAAGAGCAGAGGAGAAAGCATCAACAATACTCTCCTCCCATCTCCTTACTTCTACTATGGTTATTCGGAGGAGAGTGTTGCTAAGTTCATCTCTTCATTTGCCAACTTAGAGAGTGTCAAGAATGCCAGATTACCAAGGCTCATAAACGGACCTCACATAACAGTGCTGTTCAGCACTGCCAAGATAGCAGAAGAAGTGCAAGCCACTCTCCTAGCCAAGAGGGATGTCCTCTACCCTCCTTTCAGCTCTCCTGGCATTGAGCTCTGGAAAACACTAGCGACACTTAAGAATAAGTATGGCCATAATGTCCTCGTCATTGTGGCCCACCCTTTTTGTTCGGAGCACTTGCCTGCTGTAGGCATAGCGGACAGGGCCAAGATAGGACAGATACAACTCAAAGTGATAGATGACCTCATACATAGGGGCTGGATAGATGGCATAGCAGCTTACAACCCGAGCCTTAACGAAGACAACAACATATTTCAAGGCAGGGAGTTGGAGAGAGCAATAGCAGATAAGGGTTTTGAGGATATGCTAAGGAGAGACATAGACAGGGCATCCAAGGAAACACTCACGGCAATAAGGCACATGACAAAGGCAGAGTTTGGTATTGAGACATTCCACACCAACGCTATGAACATTGCCCTAGCCTCCCATTACCACGATTATTATGTTTCCAGGAACATTTATGTGCCGAGGATAGGCGAGCCAGACACCCATTGGTATGGCAACTTCTCTATAACAGAGCCTAAGCTCAACCATCTTGCCAGAGCAGTAACCGTCATAAGAGGGGAGCAGGAGCACATAATAAGCTCTTTGTTCCAGGCATTTATGGATTATAAGAGGAGATCCACACCAGAGATTGACTACTATGCATATGTCTCGCTAGACAACGAGGGGAGGATTGTTCCGATGAAAGGCAGGGAGCCAACAGACAAAGAAAAGCAGGAATCCATACATGCCAACTCCTATTTCTACGGCCTCAAGGGATTCTTTGGCACTATGCTCCCGGACTTCTTAGAAGAGATAAAGGACAAGGGATTATCCTATGTAGGAGAGATTTTCAAGAGGTTCAGGAGTTACTGAGAGTAGAGGTGTTTAATCCACTCAATTACCCTACTACTTACTTCCCTTGCCTCCTCATCTGTCAAGTAGCGCTGTTTTCCATAATCATACATAAGGTAGATGGGCATAATGCTGCTCTTTCCATACCTCTCTACCAGTATTCTGGCAGCTGTTTTTGTTGAGTACTCCTTTCCCATTATCCTTACTGTTTCTTCCTCTCTATAAGGCATAGTGTGGAGCATTCCGAGGAGAGCAACTACCTTGCCGTGCCTCTCAACAACCTCTCCTATCTTCTTTGCCATATAGACATCTCTCTTCCTAAACATCTCCTCTGTTATGTTAGTGGAGTCTTCAAGGTTCCCTTGGTTATCTATACATCTAGCTTCCATATTAAGTTCCCTAGCCCTCTTTATTGTCATATACATCGCTCTTATGCTTGTCTTGTAATTCAATGTAAGGGCCAGAGTCAAAGGAGCTGGGTTCCCAGTCTTGTAGTATTCTTTTACTAAGGGGTTAAACCTCTTCTCGCATTCCAGCATAACATGCTTAAATCCTTTTTTCTTGAGTATTGGCAACGCTACATAGACTTTTCCAACACTTACCCAAGGATAGTCGTGGTTAGTTCCCAACATCACAACAGAGACATCCTTGCTTACTCTCTCAACTTCTTGGCCAAATGCTGGGAACAAACTGCTCTCTACTAAGTTGTCTTTCTTAACAAATGGCTTTGAACAGCCTAGTGTTGCCGTGAGAGCAACACACATAGAGAGCTTGCCTACTAGCTTCCTTACTGATGCCATAACTTATTAGTGGTTAGAAGTGTTTTTATCTACTTTCTATATCTGGAAAGAACCCTGTTTATTGCTGAGATTTTCCTCAAGGCAGCTGGCATTGTTGAGAGCTTTGCAGCTTCTGACAAGCTGTATCCCTCTATGTTTGACAATACTGCCCTTATGTCGTCGCCAAAGTAATCTCTCAACAGTTCATTGCTCCACTCAAACATATTCATAAAATTGTAGACATCTATCCTTCTTACTCGTTTTTCTTCAATTTGTTTGCAAAATGCCTTATCAATATCAAGGATTAATTGTAGGTAAGGCTCAATCCTACCGAGTAGGATCCTCACATCTATGTCCTTCTCAGCCTTTTTCTTGAGGAAAGAGTAAAATTCTTCCACAGTAGCTGTTGTCCTAGCATGCTGGAGCACAACTTTCTTGGCAATCTTCTCATCCATCGCATTAGTGGCAACTTTCAAGAGCTCTTGTCCCTCATTCCCTGACAAGCTTCTATTTTGCAGTATCTTTTGCAAGCGTAGAGCTTCCTTGGCGCCACTACCTTTTATTGCCTCTCTAAAAATGTCAAGTAGTTCCTGCGATGTCCTTTTATAGACTAACAAAAGCTTTTCCATGGAGTTTTCATTCTCCTCAATATGTGGCATCGCAATCTTCTCAAAGCTTGCCTTTACTTGTTGTGGAACTACTGAGATAAGTGCAGCAGCTACCAAGGACATTCTCCTGATTTTGCCCATACTAGTATTATATTACGTAGTCTTTATTGGCTTAGCTAATGTGCCAACAATACACTTCATTCGCTTCAAAAACCCCCCCTGTGGCTGAGCAACGCCTGTAGCTTCATCTCCAACACACTATCAAGCTCTTCTTCTAGGACTTCCTTCACGATTTCCTTGAGCTCCTCTTTCTTTGTGTTCTCCTCATAGCGCGATTCATCTGCTGACATTACAACAACTTCTTGGCCCTCCTTGAACCCATCCCTTTTCCTAACAACTAGGTGCAAGCCATTATTCCCAAATTTCTTAACAATTGCCTTGACTGCCATAAGCATATTTTAGCATATACTAGTATATAAACCTATATGTTGATTTATTACCATAAGTCCCACAACCTATATATCCCCATATAATAGCTCTTAGCTTAGCTTGAAATAATATATAGTAGCTCTTGACTCACTTGCTATTCTCCTATGCAATTCTCCACTCCATAGTCCTCAATAACAACCATGAATTCAAGCGGCTCCTCCAAGAAGGCCTTCCTAATATCCTCTTTTTCAAGCAGGGCCTTCATGATAGCAATCCTATCCGCTTCTTCCAACGCAGCCAGGTTTTCTAATGCTTCCCTAGCTGCATCAAGCTTATCATGGAGCGACTTTTCAACTATCTCCTCAGCGAGCTTCTCAATAAGTTCTTTTTTTATTTTTTCCAGGCTTCTTTTGTCATTGTCCTTGTCCAACAGAGGTTTCTTCCTCGGATAGCTCCTTTCCAGCAATTCAGCTCCCTTTATGAAAAAGCGCACTAACCTCCTATCCGGCGGTTCCTCTTGTGTTTCATCCCCCATAATAGCCAGCCCCATCTTATAGTGGTACATAGATTCAAACAATTTAAAACCTTAATCCGCCCAACTAAATGATCAACCATTATCGATAGCCCGCCAATAGGAATATTTATAAATACTATCAACCATAAATTATAACATGACTACTAAATCAACAACTAATAAGAGCAAGCAATCAAGCAAGAAAACAAATAGCAGAGCATTCAAAGACAGGGAAGGCATAATAGAAGCAAACCTAAAAGACCTCACAAGTGCTGCAATCTCTGCAATTCAGAACGATGAAGCACATATATTAAGAGCATTGTTGAGGGCTGGACTCCCGACTGACAGCGGTTATGATGTGGGGAAACTTATACACGCATCTATCCTACACATGTCCTTTGAGAGCCTTGTGGCCCTCATTGAATTCAAAGCAGATGTTAACATAGATAATAGATGGAAAGAGAAAGCGATACATTTGGCAGCTGAGCTGGACTTTGTTGATGCCATTAAGGTTCTTATGGAGGCAGGAGCAGAGATAGACCCAAGGGATGGTGTATTTAGGACTCCTCTTATGAGAGCAACTATGAAGAGTTCCACATCTGCAAGTAAATTCCTCGTAGATAACGGGGCAGACATAAACGCCACTAACCTTACAAGGACAGAGAGTCCTCTTCTCAACAGTATCAATGCTAGGAACAACGAATTGATAATCTACCTTCTTGATAGGGGAGCGGATACTTCATTAGTACAGCCACCTTATGCTAAGCTCAGCGACATAGCAAAAGATAAGGGAGTCAAGAGGGACATCATCAGGATGTTAAGAGACGAGGAGGAGTAAGGTCAATTCCCTTCCAGCGCTTTCTTAAATAACTCTGGGAAATACTCGTGAGCATCCGCAAAATTCCTCTTTGCCTCTACTGCTATGTTTACGAACACCAACGGCTCCCTAACAAAAGCCTGCGACAACATCCTATCCGAGAATGCTTCAAGTGTATTGACGACATTACTCTCTGCTAATTTAAGTATTAGTATCATGCACTCCTTCACAAATTCCTTGTCTTTAGCATCAAGCCTCTTATAGCATCTCTTAAATTCTTCGGGCAATTCAAGCTTGTTAGTCCTTCCTATTATCATTACAGGTTTCCTTGGTTCTCTCTCAACCTCTACATCTATGGCAGCAAAATGATTAACTCTATGTTGAGAGCTCCTCTTATGTGCTGCCCCTATTTGGGGTTTCCCTGCTGCATGGGGGGATTGATGTAACATACTGGCCACCTTATGAATTTCTGTACTATGTTATATTTAAGCTTTTTGGTCTTAGCGGAGCAAATCAGAGCAACTTTATTAAATACTTCTCAACGACAGCCATCTATGGTTGTTGTCTATGTCGGAGGGGCTTCTACAGACGAGCCACTTGCCACTATTTTCTCTTCATCCAAAGCCTTTGATGTAATAAAATGTGATATCAAGAGAGGCAACATAGCAGAGTGGCACGAGGAGAACAAGAGGATAGTTGAGGACACTCTCAGGAAGGCAGCGTGGCGTTATGGCGATGTAATAGCTGTTGGCAAGAGTTATGGCGTCCGCTTAATCTTAGAGGCTGCTAGCAAGGTAGACAGAGGGATAAGGAAGGTCGTCCTACTCTCCCCTCCTCTATGGAACCAGAACAAGGGAGAGCCATACCCTCCTCTCTCATTGCCTAGGGATAAGGAGGTCCTCATAATATATGGGCTTAGCGACCCCTATGTGAGGCAGAAGCTCCTCCCAAGAGCTCCTAATGTCAAGGTCGTAAGCCTTCCAGGAGACCACAGCTTGCGACCACTAACAAACTCTAAAGTGGAGTTACTCCTGAAACTCATAACAGAGTGATATTGTGGTGGAAGGCAAGGTATTTCTTGGCATAGAGAGCACGGCGCACACATTAGGGATAGGCATATATAGTGAGGAAGAAGGCATATTGGCCAATGTCTATGACACATATATGGGCAAGGACGGCATATTGCCAAGAGAAGCTGCCGACCACCATAGCAGGCTCTTCGCAGAGCTCTTGTCGCGAGCCTTTGAGGAAAGCCGGTTGTCAATAGCTGATATCGATGTCGTGGCAGTTGCTCAAGGTCCGGGCATAGGGGCGCCGCTATCATTTGGCGTTGCGATGGCACGCTACTTAGCTAGCAAGTATGGCAAGGAGCTAGTTGGCGTCAACCATCCCTATGCGCACATCGTCATTGTTGAGGAGGCAAGCGGCGTGAATGCCTCGCTTGTCCTCTATGTCAGTGGAGGCAATACACAGATACTGGCCAAGGGCAGCGACGGTCTATTCTATGTTTTAGGAGAGACTCTTGACATAGGCATGGGCAACCTCTACGACACATTTATGAGGAAAGCTGGCATAAGGCCCGCACATGGCTCCAAGCTCTCAGAAATAGCTAGCAAGGGTTCCTTTGTAGCATT
>RFJG01000086.1 GCA_003694965.1 Methanobacteriota archaeon
ATATAGGATTACCTGAATCTCCCATATATTAATATATATAACCATATAACTATTAGGGTTGGAGCCACCCACTATTAGAGGAGTAATGGGAATAGGTTTAAAAACACTTATAACCATTAATATACACATATGGGAACAACCACCACAGATGTAAGGAAAAAACTCATAGTTGAAAAAGCAAAGCAGAGCCTAGTCCCAAAACTAAAAAGCTTGAAAGATTCCCTTGTCAAAGCAAAGGAACAGGGAGCTAGCTCAGAAAGATTAAGGGAAGTAGGCTATACTCAGATGCTCTCTCAAATTGGCACTTTCACAAGGGAATTGGAATTAAGCGGCATAAGGAGCGATAATAAAAAGTTCCTCAGAGAAGTTGTGGCGCGAGTTTTAGTAGGTGTTGGATTAATACCAGATGCGAGCAGGATAGGAGTAATAGAAGAATTCCTACAGAAGAAGTATGGGAGAGAGTTCATAAGGTTAAGTGATAGCAAAACAGCAACAGCAATTGAGAAGGCAATTAAACTAGGGAAAATTAAGGAAAGAACTATAGACGCGGCTTTCAGGACGATAAAGATCAAACACGGTTATGTTAATTTTGAGGAATATGAGATATCAGATGAGGAAATAGAGGGAGTGAAGAGACACATTGGAGAATTTGTTAGGGCTTGGGAAAATGAAGGAGGCCCAAAGGTAGGAGAGCCAGAGGCCTTCTTAGGTGAGTTGGTCGTTAACGGAATTATGAAGCAACTCGGCCTAAATCAAACAGATGCCACGAAATTATACAAGAAAATAAAGGGAGAGACTACATTCATAGGTAAGGAACAGGAGAGCAGCTTGTCCCTCAAGAGCGATATTGAATACGATATGACGATGCTCCAATTGGAAAGGAATGCTGACGGAGCACTGAGCGCTGCAGCAAACGAGAAGTTGAAATTTTATAAGACACTCTACAATATGGGAGCTTCACTTAGTTACATAAATGGCACAGTAGTATCTGATCCATCCAGAAGTGCATTTAAGAGGTTCCAGGAACTACTTCCCCACGAGAAAAGAGCCCACGAATCAAAATTGGACGAAGAGAAAGTTGAGAGGTTCAAGAATATCACAATAGAAGTTATGAAAAAAGAACTTGTAAATAATGGCATCACAAGGTTAATGGGAGAATTCTTTGGGATACCTACTGTCAATTATGCAGATTATTACACCATCTTCACGGAGATGGGAACAGAAGGAGTAACAATCGGAGAGATAGGCAAGTGCTATGAGGATATATGTGCACTCATAAATATAGCAGAGATAAGCTCACAGGTAAGGGAGGGGCTAAAAGAGAGAATAGAAGACGGAGAAAACGAAGATATGCTATTCAAAAACCTCCTAATGGTATTATTTGAAGAAATAGAGATCAGGAGGAAGTTGCTTGAAACTAGCTTGTTCTACTTCTGTTCCTTGGATAGAACAGGCATAGCTACTTTCGGCAGCTTGGAATGGATAGCACATGAGAATGGGGAAACCTTGGCTAAGCTCCTCATAGAGATGAAAGATTATCCCCAAACAAATAATGGGAAAAAATTAAAGGTAATGACATATAAGAGGTTGCAAGCGCTTAAGAAAACTGTCCTTGGAGAAGTTGAGATTGGAAGGTTTGCAGAACAGCTCATACAACGCATAGAAACGATGATAAGCGACAAGGATAGCCTATACATCCAGATAGGTTAGTTGAGGTAATCTGTATGGAAATTGAAATTAAGGACAAGAATGAACTCCTGTTTGCTGTGAGGCACGGCCTCGTGAGCGTAGAAGAGGGGGGGAAGAAGCTAGACAGGGAAAAGGCAGTCAGTGCCATTGAGAGAGCGATAAAAACTAGGAGGATAGATGGCATAGGCGGGGAGGAGGTTACCTCTGCACTCAAAAGAATCCTTGGAATAAATAAATACAAGGCAAAAAGCAACAGAAGCATTGAGAGAGTTGTGAACATAAGAGGAAGGATAGGAGAGAAAAGAAAGGAGGAAAGCGAGGATGTCATCTTAATAAAGAGGGGAGAAGTCAGCATCGTTGCAGCGATAGACGGAGTAAGTATGAGCATAGGGGGGAGATTGGCAGCAGAGGAATGGGAAAGCGTATTAAGCAACATAGAAGTGGAGAGGAGCGAACTAGAAGGAGAGGATGCGAGCATAGCGATCAAAATAATAGCTGCCAGAATAAAGGAAAAAGCACACGACATTGAGTTGCTTAGGAATGCAGTATTCACGGCTTCTTTCTCATTTGAGGATAGGAAAGAAGGGGCTTTTAGGCATCTCATAATGTGGAATGGCGATGGCGGGGCATGTCTTGTTGAGAATGGAGCTGTAAAGAGCCTTGATGCAAGAATAGTCAAGAACCTACCAATGTCTTGCCCGTTAGACATAATAAAGCATAGCTCACCGACTGGCAACATCGTTGTAAGCAATAGGTTATGGGAAAGGACAATCAACTTGGAAGGCTTGACATTCGGAGAGATAAGGGATGGTGGCCTACCTTACTATGAGATAAGAGGGAGGGGAAACCTCTTAGTCTACACTGACGGCATAACGGATGCTTGCTTTGGATATATGCTCAAAGAGAGCAAACTCTTGAAAGAAGATATAGACTGGAACAAGAAAAAGAGCTACTATAAGGAGTTTATGGTAAAACTCGCCAGCGGAGAAATAGACAAGGAAGAGATATTCCACTTAGTGGAGATGAACAACAAACCAGTCATAGACGATATAAGCTATGGCCTGCTAAGTTTTTAGGGAGAAACTCTCTTATAGGCTGCTAAGCCGTAGCCGCTCTTGAAGAACTTGTAATTCTTGGACAAGAACATCCTCTCAGCCTTAGTGCCCCTGTTCTCCACAACACTTATTATGTCATCTTCTTTTGGGTTCTCTCCGACTATGGATACAATGAAGGAGAGGCCTCTTGAACTCCCCTCCTCCTCTATGACATTAACTAATTTCTCCCTTATCCCCATACCCTCGTATGCGTTAAGGACTGCCAAATCCTCTATATAGATAGTGTTGGGTTGCTCGCACACAGAGAGTTGCTTCCTTCCATCATCGAAGCATATGGGCCAAGCAAGCGCAACTCCAACGAGCATCCTATCAACATAGGCGCCATAGCTAAAGCCTTGTTTTATGACACTCTCTATCTCTCTCTTCTCAGCACTCCCTATCTCAAAGGCGCTCTTCCTCATAACACTGACAACATCGTCCAAATCTGATATCTCAAGCTTTTTGAGCTCTGCCTGCTCACTGTCTATTGAGTAGCCTATTAACCTCCTCCTCTCAAGAGCTACGGGCTCTTTTGTTTTTTTCGCCTCCTTTTGGGCGCTTGCCATAATTAATAGTATGGAGTATCTTTTTAAATAAGGAAGGTCATATATTTTTATGGCAGCAGAAAAGGAAAAAACTAAGAGAAAGACTAATAAAGTTAAAGTTCCAGCAGATGTCCTAAAATTCATAGATAAACTAAAAAGAGAACACAGCATTACATTCAATGTAAATAGGGACGGCAAAAAAGGAATGTTCTTAATAACGAGTGAGGGAAGTTCACTGCTTTATGACAATGGTAGTTGGAAAATAGCTGGCTATGCCAGAGTAGGCAGTAGCGGGAGGTTCGTCCCAGTTGTGGTGGAATTTAGGAAGGATGAAAAAGGGAAGACAAACGCCTACATAAAGAAAAATGTCAACGCATTTGGGGGCATATATAGAGGAACTGTCCTTCCAGTAAAGGTGGCTGTAGGGAGGACAGTAATGGACAAGGAAGTTAAGGAACTCGTTGGAAAAGACGTGCCAGTTGGCAATGGAGTAACAGAAGTGATGACAATAGGGAAAGGAAAGAAAGCTATGAGAGAGGAACTCGCTACTCCAATGCCAAGAGAGGAGAGAAGGGAAAATATCACACCAGTGCCGAGCAGTATGGTAGAGAGCAGGAATGAGCAATTAATGTCAAGAGAAGAGCCTGTAACACATGTTCCGGAAGGAGAGGGCCTTATGACGCCCATCCCTCGCGGTATGGCACGTATAAATAGGGAAGCTGGAAAAAAGGCAGAGAAGGCTACCAAGCTCAGCAGGCAAGGAACGATGGACAGTAGGGAATATTATGAGGGATTTGCTTGGGCATTGAGCATCTACCTACATAATAGCGGAAAAAGCTATGACGACCTACCAGAAGAAGTCAAGAGCAGTATGAGCAAGAAGACATATGAGGCATATAGGAGGTATTTCAGGAGGTATGGCATAGAAGAGGGTGCGTTGGACAACATAGATATGGAGAGGATGCAGGATAGCTTGTTCATAGCTCTCATAATGCTTGGAACTGGGAAGGTTGGGATGGAGACAATAGCCAACATAATCTCTCAAAAAAACAAGATTAACGATGCTGTTGACATCGTAAAAATGCTCGCAAACAAAGATAACATAAAAGCAACGAAAGGAATGGGCGGCTATGTAGCTTATTTCACTAATGTGGCTGGCCAATTAGAGAGCAAAGAAGGAACGCGGGGAATAGCGATACTAAACAAGGCTAGGGACAAAAGGAAGAACTGGGGAGTTGATGCTGTCCTTGAAAAAATAAAAGCTCTTGGTG
>RFJG01000087.1 GCA_003694965.1 Methanobacteriota archaeon
GGCTGGAGATATGCTCGTGGCATAGGTTGCTATAACCCCAATGGAAATAAGTTAAACCTCTCCCAACTAAATAGAGAGATAGCCAATTCTGGTTGGAATATATCAGATGGAGTTTTTTTATGGAGCCCAGCTCCCGTACGTACTTCTAATTCATTCTGTGGAGGAGGAGATGATAGGGGCATATGGCTCATGGATGGAGAGACTCCAAACTGCTTAGAATACAAGTATAATTATTCAACATACCCATTAACAGTTACTTATAAAGGCTCTAAGTCTTGGAGCGAAGCCTGCTCTGAAAATAATGGCTACTACAAGAGCGGCGTATGCTATTATGATAAAAAAGATGTGAGAACTGCATGTAATTTATTGCCTAATGGCGCATTCGTAAATAATTCCTGCTATTATAACAACAACGACAGGGTAGCTTCTGTGTGCAAGTCATACAAGAGTTCTTTTAATGTTCAAGGAGGGGATGCAAACGGATATCCAAAAACAATACCTAGAGTTTATGGGTTGCCAAGTGGCAACTACTGCTATTACCAACCAAAAGACTGGAGACAGCTCTGCGCTGTCAGAAATGGCTTCATTCCGCCAGGAGCTAATAGATGCTATAACCCAAATGTTTTCAAGACTGCTGAAGACTTACTGTGCACTTACACTGCCTGTCCATCTACGCCACCTACTTCTCCAAGTGGTGGAGGAGGCAGTGGTAATGGCATTGGAGGACAAGGTAGTTCAACAACAGGCCAGCAAGGCGTGGTAGGGGTAACCTACACAAAACCAACTCCTTAGTGGTATTATGAAAAGGTTGCTCTTATTCGTGTTCCTTCTTTCCTTTGCTTTCTCAACCCAAATAAATAGTTGTCAGCAAATAAGTGATCCTGGCACATACACATTAACCAAGTCACTAGACAACATCAACTATGTTGTTGGGGGCAGGGCTGGGAAATCCTGTATTTTCATAACAGCTAATGATGTAACCCTTGATTGTCAAGGCCATTCACTAACTTACCTTGGCACAGAGAATGTTATTGGCATTCAAGTGGATAATAACAAGCAGGGAATAACGATAAAGAATTGCCTCATAAACGGCTTCTACAAGGGGATGACTCTGTTCCATTCATCCAACTTACTCGTAGATGGAAACACCATATATGGCAGTATGGAACAAGGAATAGACTCTACAATAGACAATTCAATAATCTCCAACAACAACATAGAAGGAAACAAAGCAGGTATCCTTGTTGGAGGGTCTGGCAACACAATAGAAGGCAACACCGTCAACAACAACGCAGACTTCGGCATAAGGGTTGTTGCAACAACGAGCATAGTAGCTAATGACAATACAATAAATAGCAACACAATTTTCGGAGGCAACATAGGGATATCGTCATACGGCTCAGCTACAGATATAAGAAGGACATCTATGACAAACAACAACATAACATCTACAGCTACTGCCATACAGCTCCATAATTCTCAAGACGGCACAATAACGGACAATATAATAACAGGGAACGCAATTGGCATTAAAGCAATCTCCTCTAGTGGCAACACCATAAGCAACAACATAGCTTGCACATCCTCTCAAGATAGCACCACACAATCCTATTATTTTGATAGCAATTCACAAGGCAACACAGGTTCTGGCAATACAGGCTCTGTTGTTGACGATGGGAGTAATAGCAATTTCAATACAAAACCCTGCGATGTAAGTTGCGACCTTGGCAATATGGTAGTGCTAAACCAGGACTACCTGCCCATAAACATAACATTTGTTTCAGACAATCCCATAACAACATCAACCATCTACCTCTACAATAGGTCCATTTCATTGTTGGATAACCCATCAGTTACAGACCCTGCTGACAATTTCTTTTTCCATAACTTTACTAACTTAGGAGCTGGCATCTATCTTGTTAATGCTTCAACAAAAGATAGCAATGGCAATATAGGTGTGGCTCCAACGAAAATCTATCTATTAACCTCCTCTTCTTGCCCAACAGAGGCGGAGCTCTCAACAATATGCCAACAGCTATTCCCTGGAGCTTCTTACGATGGCAGTAGCGGGGCTTGTAAAACAATTGCTGGTAGTTCCTGTTTTTCTTATGATGCGAGCGCTTGCCAAAGCCAGCTCCCCCAAAACCAACTAAACATAAATGCAACAATACAATGTCCTAATACTCTTGTTGCCAACATAACGGATGTCAACAACAACTCCGTAGCGTTAGCAGATGTATCTCTTGCTGAGAGTCCATCCAAGAGCGGCAAACTATCTGTTGATGTTGTTGCAACGGCCTGCTCCGATACGATAACAACAGAATCAACTTATGGAACAGCAGTCAACAACAAGGACTTCATATATGTCCAAACTACAGACTCTTCCGGTTCTCCATTGGATAGGTTCAAGGGCTACATATATGGGCCACTCTCCAATCCCGTCGTAGATTACAGGGACAACTTAATAGATTCCGTTGCTGGCAGAAGCTATATATGGCTGCCAACACAGAGCATACCTTTGGACATGCCACAAGGAACATATGAGGTTGGGCTCTCTTCCTGCTATCAAGAGCCAACATACTTGCTTGTTGGGAAAGGCCAGTGTACCATAACACTCCATAATAGCGACAACGACTTGCGCATAAGGGCTTTGTTTGATGTGTGCAACATCAAAGATAGGAGGCACTCTATAAGAGTTGTCCTCTATAAAGGCTTCAATAACCTCTCTCCTGGCATTGTCAAGATATATCCAGATAGTTCTCAAGTTAGTGCCTCTCAAGTAGCTAGTCTAACCAAGATAAAGAGCGCTCCAGGAGGCGTTGCGGTTTTTGACATCCCCTATGAGCCTCCTGTGAGTGGCTTAACTTACAACATAGAAGCTAACTATACAGATAGCGATGGAGTTGTGTGGCGAGCATCGGCTAAGCTAGACCCAATAACTAATTGCTCAACAATAACAGAGCAGCCAACGCCATCTTATTCGGGCTTTCCTCAGTTCTCCACGAGCGGCATAACAGGAGATGGTGGCTTAGCATACCTAGACTTTCCGTATACTTGCACTTATACAATAACTGCATCTAAGCAGGGCTATAGAACGGCAACAAACACAACAACCCTCAATAGCTGTTTTTCTGGAAAAACCCCCATATTAGACCCGTTCCTTTCAAGCATTCCTCCTGTGTTGCCACAAATTGGACAACAGCAGGAAGCTAATGCAATAACACTAACAATAAGCGAACCAAAAGCTTCTATTGTAGCTGAGACACAACCAACAGTTATTGTCAACGCTACAGCTACACAACCAATCATAGAGAAGATAGTCCTCAACGTTACTAACTCAACAGGAGATATCATAGCAACGTACAACAGCCTCAGCTCTCCAACAACTTCTCTTGATATGGTGGAGCAACTTGCTCCTCTTACAGATGGTGAGACCTACTCCCTAAATGCCTATCTCTACAATGGCAGCTCCATAATAAAGACTGCTAAGAAGGACATAGCAGTCTCTCTCCCATCCTCTGCTAAGGACAACTTCAGAATAGGGATGAGCTATGCCTGTCCTGGAGACAAGCTGTCTTTGACAGCTCAGGATACTTCTGGCAATGTTGTTAGTGGAGTAACAGTTATCCTTTCTTCTCCCACTACACCGTCAATTTCTTCTATCACAGACACCAAGGGAGAGGCAGCTTTCAGCATACCCTCATCTTCCCAATATAATTTGGCATTGTCAAAGAACGGCTTCAATGCCTTGCAGAGGGATATCCTTATTGTCCTGTGTTCACATCCCTGTCCTGGCGGCCTAGATAGGAATGCTAACGGTTTCTGCCCTTCTATATGTCCAGATGGTTCCCCAGTCCCTACAGACGGCTCACTATGTCCATTGCCTAATGTCTGCCCTCAAGGCTATACGTATTGTGATGTCTGCTCTGCTAATGGAAACCCTCCTTGCATACAAGCTGGTAGTGCCTGTACACAATCCAATGCAGACCTTTGCCTACAGTCATGTCCATCAGGAACAACATACTCTCCTGTGTGTGCTGCTGCGGGCTTAGGCTATTGTGTCCAGAATGGCTTAGACCCTAACAACATAAACAACTGCCCACCACCTATATGTACTGGCAATAATTGCGTTGCTGTTGGAAGTGATTGCGATTGTAGCACTGGAGACTGCATAAGTAATGGTCCCAACTGCCAAATATGCTATGGCAACGATTGTTCGTGGAACGGCAACTCATTTGATTGCACGGGGCCGGACTGCAATAAGTGCAGTGGTTCTAACTGTCTTGATACATCTTGGCTCAACAGTAAGAAAAAAGGCAATAATGGAGGATTTTCTCTCAGCGATTTATGGCCGCTCCTATTGGCTATAGGCTTGCTTGGCGGATATAAGGTGTATAAGGATTACTATGCCTAGCCTTGCTATATGGGCAAGAAGGAAGGGATTAACAATTAAAAGATATCAGGACATAGGAGCTTTATGATCGTTGTCAAGAATTCAACAACAGTGCCAGCAGGGAATAGGCCTGTTGAGATAGTGGAGAGGAAAGGAGTTGGCCACCCAGACACACTAATAGATAATATAATGGAGAGCATAAGCAGGAAACTATGCAAGGAGTATTTGGATAACTTTGGGGCCATAGCGCACCACAATGTAGACAAGGGACTCATTGTTGGTGGTGAGAGCACTGTCTCATTTGAGAAGGCAGAGGTGACTAAGCCAATACACCTCTACCTAACCGGTAGGGCAACAAGAGAATATGAAGGAAAGAAGGTAGATGTTGAGAGCCTCTCAATAGAAGCGGCTAAGAAGGAGCTCTCAAAAGTAAGGAACCTCTCCATAGAGGAGGATGTAACATATGAGAGCAACATAAGGCAAGGGTCAGCTGATTTAGTTGAGCTATTCATGAGGTCAAAGGTGCCTCTAGCTAATGACACGAGCTTCGGGGTTGGCTACGCCCCCTACAGTAAGCTGGAAAACACAGTTCTTGAAATAGAGGAGAGGCTCAACAGCGAGGCTTTTAAGCAGGTCAACCCTTGGATAGGAGAGGACATAAAGGTAATGGGCCTAAGGGATGGAGACAATGCTAACATAACCTTAGCGGTAGCCTTTGTTGCCAAGCATCTATCAAGTGCTGAGGAATATTGGGACAAAAAAGCAAAACTCAAAGAGGAGGTTGAGAGGATAGCCTCAAAGCATTTCGAGGAACCCAACATAAATATCAATACAGCTGACAGTGGTGACTCTGTCTACATAACTGCGACGGGTTCAAGCATAGAGGCAGGGGATGATGGAAGCGTTGGTAGGGGCAACAGGATAAACGGTATGATAACGCCTATGAGGCCCATGACTTTGGAGGCTGCTGCTGGCAAGAACCCCGTAACGCACGTCGGCAAGATATACAGTGCTGCTGCATTCCACATAGCAAGGGACATCTACAAGGAGGTTGATGCGGACATAAGCGTCTCCCTATTGTCGGAGATAGGGAAGCCCATAAGCGAGCCAAAGGTGGCCAGCATAGAGGTGTATGGTAGTTCATTTGACGAGAAGAAGGCAAGAGACATAGCGGCATACCACCTTGAGAACATAAGCGACTTAACATATGATTTCATAGAGGGCAAGATAGGAGTTGCTTAGAGGGAGAGCTCCTCCCTTATCTTTTTTACAGTAGCTGCCGGCGTTTTTCCTGGCTTTATTACAATGACATTGCTGTACTTTTCCCTAGCCACCTTCTCAAAATAGTCGAGCTGGACGGCTAGTAAGTTCTCTTCTATCTTCTCTTCTTTGTACCTTCTCTCGCGCATCCTCTTGGCAAGAGTAGTTGGCTTCTCCTTCAATATTATCATTGCATCAAGCGGGAGTTCCATCTCTACTAAGAGGTGTCCTTCTATGATGACATCGTAGGGAAGTTCATTAAGGAGCTCCCTCTCAACCTTGCCAACATCAACTATGCGGGCATTGAGCCTCTTGTCATAGCCTCTTGCCAACCTCTTCTCATTAATGTAGTGTGTTAGGTGTATTACTGCATAGTTGAGCTCTTTAGCAAGCTCGTCCGCTATTGTCGTCTTGCCACTTGCCGGAGCTCCACTTATCCCTACTCTCATCCTTCTATCTCCAAATCCAATGTTGGGTTTTTGACAAAGAGAACCTTGTCCTTGTTCTTTGATAGGAAAGTGGCTAATAGCTTAGAACCATCTTTCTTAAGTGCTATTTGGGCCAGTGGCACATACTTGTAAGACAGGCTTTCGTGTGTTTCAGCTAGATAATTTACTTGTGTTCTGCCAACAACCCTAAGTCTGTAGAATGTGAAGAGCACTGATGAGGAGCAGGGGTTTATCTCAACCTTGTATGAAGGCTTTCCAGGTACATCAACCATTTCAAAACCTTTTATTCCATAAAAACCGCTCCCTCCAAGTGATATGCTAAATGGGATGTATGTTATTTTACTGCCATTTGTGAGTTTCAAGAGGGAGGAACCGCCTCCATAGTACATCTCAGCTTTGTTGAAGAACATATAGCCATTCTTTTTAGGGTTGCTGAGGACAAGAGCGCCCCCTATAAAAACTAAGAATGCTCCTAACAGGAAAACAAACGCCAGAGCGGTGTTATTTCCATTTACGAGGTCACTTAATGCTGGGAAACCAATAGCAAGTAGGGCTAAGCCAGCTATGAGCAAACCCCAAGAGAGGTACTTGTTGTAGAACCTCTCATATAGCAGGTTCTTACATTCGCACTCTCCATCGGGGCAGAGTTCTTGGTATGGAACGCCAGTAACTTCCCCAAACTTGGGAATATTGAGAGATTCTTCTATTGTCATAGCAAGCTCTAACAAGGAAAAATTTTTAAGATAGCGGGGGATGGATTTGAACCATCGATCTCCGGGTTATGAGCCCGGCGGGCACTCCAGGCTACCCTACCCCGCTGTAAGGCTATTATATCCGGGAAAGCATTTATA
>RFJG01000008.1 GCA_003694965.1 Methanobacteriota archaeon
AAAATATACTCTATACTTATACTGTCCAAGAGCATCCAAGTTCGTGCAGTCTGAGCATGTGACTGCTCCGGTCTCATTAACTGAATTTACAGCTTCATCAAGCAATCCAAAGACCTTTGTAGATGGCATTTGCTTAAATGGGAGTGCTACCTTTTTGATAGAAACATACATAGTTTTTTTGCCGGCAAGCCAATCAACACTTGTAGAAGAATTAAAACCTTCATTAACTGGCACGGCGACTGCAAGGGTATCGTCTTCCTTGGAGCATTCAACACCATTTGTAGAATTTATTGCCTTACATATGAAAGAAATCATAATTTTTTTTATTGCCGCCACATCTAAGGCAGCTGACTTTAATGCATATGTTTCATTGTGCGAAGAGGTATTTTCGGTAAATTGAGCAGTGCTATTGATAAAAAGAATGCTTGAACCGTCTTCATTGATTTGTTGTGTTATTGATGACTTGGAATACATAGTACAGCCAGAAAGGAAGACAACAAGCACTAAAGCAATAATGGGTAGTGTGGAGAAATTTTTATGTGCCATATAGAACTATGGGAGAAAGTCATTTATAAATATTTCTACATCGCTAAACTCTGTGTTCGCAAAGAGAGGTTCGCGCGTTGAGAGGGAGCTCCTCCACTTCTTGGAGAAGAAAGGCTATTTTGTCGTGAGAGCTGCAGGTAGTGGCCATTTAGGAGCGCCAGATATACTTGCCTTTAAGCTTGGTAGGTATCTCGGTTTTGAGGTAAAGAGCTCAACATTGGAGGAGTTGCGCTTTAGTAGGGAACAGCTTGAGAGGATGGAGGAATGGCAGAAGGGAACTGGCATAGCAATGTATGTAGCTTGGAAAATCCCGAGGAAAGGGTTCAAGTTCCTCCCGCTGAGCTACTTGAGAAAGAGCAATAAGACTGTGGTAATAAAGAAAGATGATGCTGAAATGCTCTCATATGGGTTGGAGGACCTCTAGCTACATTTCCTCAACAGGCTCTATGCCCAACAAAGAAAGGCCCTTCTCCATGGCTTTTATGAATGAGCTAACTATGGCTACCCTCTTAGCTTCCTCTTCCTCACCTATGACGCGGTGCTTCTCATAAAATTTGTTGAAGAGAGTTGATAGTTTTAGGAGGTACTCGGTTATTGTGTTAGGCTCAAGAGAAGTAGCAGCATTCTCCACGTAGTAGGGATACCTCCATATATGCGCCATAAGTTCCTTTTCCTCCTTGTTTAAGTTAGAGGAAGGAAGTGGCTCTGTACTGACTTTTGATAGTATGCGCTTAGCCCTTACAAGAGAGTATAGCAGGTAGACCCCACTGGCACCTTCTAGTGAGAGGGCCTTGTCCCAATCAAAGACTATCTCCTTCCTCGTGCTTGCCCTCAGAAAAGAGAACTTGATGGCAGCTAATGCTATCTTCTCCTTGTCTCCCTTCTCAACGCGAGCCATTCCTTCCTTGAGGAGCTCGTCGGCAGTAAACCCCATCCACGTCCCCTTCCTGCCAGAGAAGGTTCCGCCTTCCTTCCTAACTCTCCCATAGGATACGTGCCTGTATTGAGAGGGCTCAACCAAAGACAGCTTGATGAGTATGCTTTTCACAACTTGTTGCGGCAAGTTCTGCTCAGCGCCTATTATGTTGATTACGAGAGGCTTCTCCGCAACATTATATGGGAGTTCCCCAGGAGTGGCCAAGAGGGGCTTGTTGTTTGGTTGCATCTCAAAATTATGGAAACCTAGGCAGCAGAGCTTGCCTATCTTCCACATATGGAAGACAATGTCCTTGCCTAAGTATGTGGGTATTCCGTCGCTCCTTATGAGGACCCTCTCTGGCCTCTCAAGGCCGCTTATGACATCCTCAACATTAACGACATAACAGCCCTTGTAATCGCCCCTATCTGCCTTGTAAATTCCCTCCATAGTGGAGAGTTTCTCCAAGCCTTTCTTGAGTATGCCTTCAACAACATCGCTCTCAAAAACAGCGTAGGTGTGCGTTATGCCATAAGAGTAGGCAGTCTCCCTCTGAGCCTTATAGACAAGCTCTACAAAATCCCTGAGGCCCTTGTCGTTGCCAGCCTCTATGTCCTTCATTAATTTCCTTACCTCCTCCTCAACTTCCTTATCATTGAAGAGTTCTGCTGCCTTAACATAGTCCTTCCCTATGGCGTGGTCAAACTTCTCCCCACTGTCTTTGAAAGATTTCTTGTAATGCCAGTAGCTCTGGGCAACCTGTAGGCCGAGGTCGTTGACATAGTCCATTGCTATGACGCTGTATCCAGCCTCTCTTAGTATGTTGCCTATGGACATACACAGCAGGGCATTCCTCAAATGGCCAAGGTGCCAAGGCTTGTTGGGGTTAACTGATGGGCCCTCAACTATGGCAGACATGTCTTTCTTAGGGATCTCGTCAATGGAAAAAAGCTGCTCATCACTTATAGAGAGGTTTATGTAGCCATTAATGGCTGTTAGCTTCCCTTCTATTCCTTCAAGTGTTATGAAAGAGGATAGCTCCTCAGCTATTGCCTGCGGGCTTTTTTTGAGCTCCTTTGAGAGCACAAATGCTATGTTGGAGGAGAGTATGCCATGCTCTATGTCCTTTGTCAATGATATGCTCTTCCTAACGATGTCTATGTCTTTGCCCGTTGCATGTGCCAACGCTTTGGCGAATATCTCTTTTGTATTCATAAATTCACCTGTACTCCCTGCCAGCGTCCCCTACCTCTACCGTTAGTAGCTCATCCAACTTATTAGATAGGATGGTTAGCTCCTTCTTGGATGCCTTAACTTTGTTAACCTTGCGAGACCATTTTTTTAAGGCCCTCCCTATATTCATCTGGAAGAACTCCTTGCCCTCTCCTGCTTCGGCCACTGCCAACAAGATGTGCAGCGCGTATATGTTGTTGCAATTTCCCAGCTCCTTGACAACCTTATTAGAGAGGACACGGGCATCAAATGTGGATGATGCTATGTATCTGGCTAGATGGAAGCTGAGGAGCTTGAGAGCTAGCTCATCGTCTATCTCTGCCAAAAAGGAAAGGAAAAAGGATATGCCCTCTATGGAGGAGCTGTAATCGAATATCCTCTTGCTTATCTCTGTTAGGTTGGCATCTATGCCCTTTTCCTTGAGCATCCCTATGCTCATAAAGTCCCTGAAATCCCTCGCATTAGTGAGTTTCTCATTAACATATGCTAGCAACATCCCCTTTGTTGTGTGGTCTCCCTTCTTGTATATCTCTAGGAGGGATTTCTTTGCCTTCTCCCTGTTTGCCCAAGTTGTAGCAACAGGATATGAAGATATCACTGTCAGGAGTTCATTAATAGCTTGTTTGCTCTTCTCGTATTTGTCTTGTTTTGATGCCATACGCTCTTCTTAGTTAGGTAGGTTTTTAAGTATTTATATACTCTTATTTTAGCTACAACGGCTACAACGTCAAGCCGGGGTAGTGTAATCGGTAAGCATGAGAGGTTGTGGCCCTCTCGGTTCGGGTTCGAGTCCCGACCCCGGCCTTCCAACTAAAAAGAAGAGGATTAAGGAGACTAGTCTTATCCTCCAAAGACAACCTTGATGATATCGACGCTCTCATCCCCTCTGAGCTCATAATTGTCTGGCCTTATCTTGCCATTGACTTTAAATATGGTCTCCTGCTTGGATAGGCCTACTAACTTAGCAACCTCTCCAACAGGCCCTCTGTAATCTACTTCTTTGCTCTGCCTTTCGTGGACTATGTTGAGCTTAACCATAGAAAGTTGTTGTTGGGAAATGTATAAAAAGAAATTAGTAGAGCTGGTGCAACATATATATCAAATAATATAGAAGGCAAGGATAGCGATAGTAAGAGGAACTGTTATGTTGTCATCTATTGGGGAGAGGAGCTCCACAAGGGCATATGCCAATGAAAGAGCTACCGACACTATTAGTGGGTAGCCAGCAACAGCATAAGCTAGAAATAGCACGACTAGGCCTCCAAAGCTTCCCTCAAGGCTCTTGCCATTGAAGAGCTTATGCTTCTCTATAGGTAGGTTGCCGCAAAGCGTTGAGAAACCATCTCCCATCGCAAGAGCGAGCAACGCCGCAGCAAATACGGGCAAGGTAGTGTGTGGGTAAGAAGCTATGAATAGGAGGGAAGCAACATAATAGAGAGCGCCACTGCCTGGGAAGAGCTCATTCTTCCTTATGAATATGTAAAGGAGTTTTACCCAGCCCATAGTGGAGGCGTAGAGAAGCAAGGAGTAAGCAATAGTCAAGGCAAAGAGAGCATAAGCAGTTGCCTCCAAACCAAAGGACACTGAAAATGCCAATATTGCTATGCCAAGAAATACATGCGTTACTTGCCTTAAGAGCTCAACCATGACAACCTCCCCAACTCCAGCAAGAATATCGCTAATGCGAAACCGGCAAATACCTCCGTCCATATGTGAAAGCCTAAGAAGACTCTTGTATAGCCTACAAACAAAGCAAATAACAGTAGAGGTAGGAACTCCTTCCTCCCATAGCGTGCATAGGCAAGGGCAGCGACAACTGTTGCATGGCCGCTCGGGAAGCCAAATCCGCTTGTACACAAGGCATCTCCAGCGCAAACCCTCTGAACAGCAAATATTGGCTTAAGGACGAGCACGAGGACCATAGATGCCAGAACTATCAATAATGTATGTCTCCTGTCTAGGAAAAATGCTAGCAACAAGAGAAATGGAAAGAAAAGGAGTTCCTTGTCTATGAAATGAGCCAATAACAACACTATTCCATCAAGCATAGGATCACGCAACAGTGAAATGAAGGTTAAAGTATATAAAGACAGTAGCAAGGGATAGGAGAGAGAAGTAGAGAAGGTCTGATGACTTGTTACCTTCCAGCGTCGTTATGAAAACTGCAGTAACGCCACTTATGAGGACAAGATAAGCTGGCACTGCCGAATCCCTTATGTAGGGGAGGCCTTCAACCCCCTTGATTTTGAAAGAGGCTATTATGGAGAATGTTGATGAGAGTATGAGAGGGACTATGAGGATACCTATTAGGAGGGAATATTTTTGTATAGAGAGCATCGCACTCTGCTCCCTCTTGAGCTCCATAAACATTAACAAGTCCTCTGCTAACTCTGCTATCCTGTCTCCTATGTTGCGGCCGGACTTGAATGCATACTCCAGCACCTCCACGGTCTTGGAGAACAGCTTGCTCTTGACCCTCTCTTTTAGATCGTTGAGAACAGCACCTATGGACATATTTGCCTTAAGTTGTTTTGATGAGATGCAGAACTCCCGTGATAGCTTGCCCTTGGCATTCCTACACAAGACGGCAAATACCTCCTTGAGATGCGCCCCCTTGGGAAGTGAGGACGCTACTAAGAGAGAATCTGCCAAATTTGCCTCCAACTCATCTAGCTCTCTCCTTGCCACATAGGAGCCCCAAAACCTGTAAAGAGAGAAGAGGAAGAGAGCAACGAATGCAAGGAGTTTTACTTCTCTGGCTATTGGAAGGAAGAAAAGCAGGGCCAATACTATGGAGAAGGGCATTATGGAAAAGTTGAGCTCCTTCTTAGAGAATATTATAGAGGGGAATAGAGCAACTCCCACAACAGCTATGAGGAGGCATATGGAAGGCACTAGAATATCTAATATAAATACGGCCTGCAACGGCTCAACAGAGGTGCTGGAAAAACTCTGGCCAAGGATAACGGCAACAAGGTAGAATGTAGGTGCAACGACAGCAACCATGACAAAAAATAAGGCCAGCATAGAGCTCTTGGAAGAATACTCCTTGAGCTTGTGCCTCTGTACACTGAGTAGCTCATCCCCCAACCTCTTGAGCTCCTCTCCTCCTCCATGACCATATACAGATATTATCTGGGCTACAGCTCTCTTCGTTGTGTCAGTAGCTAGCTTTTCCGCGAAATCTGAGAATGCCTTCTGGACACTGACGCCTCTCTCTATTTGCCTAAGGACATAGGCCATATGCTGCGAGATCGTTCCCTCTCCAGAGGCAACCCGCAAGGCTTCAACAAATGGGAGGCCCATCTTCATAAGGGAGCCGAGCTGCCTGAGGAAAGTTGGCATCTCAGCCTCTATTTCCATTTTTAACGATGACAACTCCATAAAAGGAAGAAAGTAGAGAAAAGCAGAGACTAACAAGAGTGTAGCTCCAAGTGGAAGACTAAAATAAGACAAAATGGCTGAGAGAAGCGCTAACAAGATTATGAGAGTTACATAACTCCTCGCATCGGCAACTATGCCCATATTGTAGAAAACTTGCTGGAGCTTCCTGACATCCAACCTTAATGGAGGCAGCTTGGAAGAGAGAGATAGGAGTAGGTTAAGCAAGACCATAGAGAGACCTCTGCATAAATTTATAGAAGTCCTTGAAATCACTAGGGGCTTTTTCCATTAAGGCTGTTCTCTTGGCAATCTCTTCCTTGACTTCCTTGTTGGATAGGCCGAGCCTCGCCCCAATAACATCATAAACAAGAGGCATGTTGGTTATTTTCCAGGAGTCCTTGTTTACATTGTAAGTAAAGATAGGAACTGGCTTTGATTCAATGACAAGGTTGAGAGATGTTGCCCTTCTCCTCTCCTCAACGCGCCTCTTTTGCCTATCATAGAGCATCATCCTCCTCTGGACAAGGATGGCATCAATGCTATTGACATCCATCTCACTAATGCCGAAACTCATAAGCCTGGACAAGGCTTCCTCGGCACTCTTACCATGGAAAGTAGCGTAAGCCCCCCTTGCCTGACCTGCCAAGAGAACATCTAAGAGAGCCCTGGCTTCTTCTTTGTTCCTTATTTCCCCAACGACTATCCTATCGGGCCTCATACGCAAGCTGTCATAGACGAGGTCCAATAGCTTGATGTCCATATCTGGATTGGCTACCAACCTTACGCTATGCTCCTGAAGGACGTTGATCTCAGGCGTCTCTTCTGTTATTAGGATCCTCTCATTGTAGGGGACAAATGAGAATAGGGAGTTAAGAACTGTTGTCTTGCCGCTTGCGGTGTTTCCAGCAACGAGGACGGAGAAATCGCCCTGCATAAGCAAACTCATGATGGCAACAAGGTTGTTCCTCATCGTCCCAAAAGAGACTATTGATTTCATGGAAAGAGGGGTTGCGTTGAACCTCCTTATCGTTATCTCTCCGTTGGATATTGGAGGCAGGGAGGCATGGAGCCTTGAACCATCTGGCAGTGTTGTATCCAACCTTGGGTTCTGGAGCGTTATCCTCCTCCCAAGCAAGCTCGCCATCTTATTGACAAGCTCCATAAGGTATGTCTCAGAAGATATAAGGGCATTTGTCTTAAGCCAACCCTTGCCCTTAACATAGACATAGACTGGTTTGCCAAGACCTATGAGTGCTATCTCCTCTATGTTATTGTCTGCCAACAAGTGCTCAAAAAAACCAAGGCCATAGATGTGGAGATATGCTACATTGACTAAATATGTCTCCTGTTCCTCGTCTATCTCATAGCCTTTCTCGTGGCACACACGAGAGAGCGTTGAGAGCAGCTCGTCCTTTGTTTCCTCAGGAGAGGAGAACTCTCTTATCCTCGTTATCTCTCTAAAATAGTTCTCAACCTCAATTATTAGCTCCTGCTCATCAGGAGATAGCCTTGGCAAAGGTATGGTATACTGTCCTTCCTTGAGGACCTCCCAACCAAGAGATTGAACATCCACAAAGCTATGGAGAGGGGAAAATTTATAAAGGATGTCTAAAAATACACAAAAGCTTAATAATAACCACTGCTATAATCCACTTATGGCAACAGATAAGGCCATAAAGAAGCCCGTTGAGGAGAAAAGCGATGGAAACCTTGATGCTGAACTACAACTATCTGTAAAAAGGAGCGACGAGAAAAAGAAAAAGAAAACAGAAGTGAAGTTGAGCTTGAAGCTTGGTTTCATAGAGCACATAAAAAAGCTCTTCATAAACCCAAAGTTCTGGTGGACTGCTGGTGGCATAGCGACGATAGGGGCAGCTGCTGGCGGAGGAGCTCTTTTTGAGAGGAGTATGGACTACCAGAGCAATTGGCTCGCCAACTCCTGTACTGTATCACACGAGCTAAGCGAGTTTGAAAATGGCACTAAGAAAATTCTTGGCCTCGATGTAAGAGTTGAGAGGAGGAAGAACGCTCTCATTGTCCTCTTATCGGATGGTAATAACAGTGACATAGTTATGGTGAGTAAGGAATTAAGGATACAGAGTGCTGTGCTCGGAGATAGAGTATATAATGTCGGCCTCTGTGAAAACGAAGACGGTAAGCCAAAAATAACTATAAGCAAGGAATGACAAGACTTATAATTAGAAGCGCTCAAAGAAGCTCATGGCAGTCCTTGGACTGGATTGGAAGGGTTTTGTTGTTGCGCTTGCCTTAGGAGTAGGCGTCTATGTATATGGAGGACTAGGAGAGCTATTAACGCTAATATCCTTCTTGTTTGTATCTCTCTACATAACATCGTTAGGTTATGTGTATAAGGCGAGGATAGGGACATATGATTATGAGAGGGGCTGGAAG
>RFJG01000009.1 GCA_003694965.1 Methanobacteriota archaeon
AGGTATATTTATGCCCTCCTCACCTATTGAGGTTGAGACAAGAATATCATAATAACCCTCTCTAAACTTAGACAGCGTTTCTTCTTGCTTCTTCTTGCCGTAGCCCTTTCTCTTCCCAATGAAAAGAGCTGCATTCCTGCCAATTTCATTTATTCTTTCTATGAGCCTCTCAGCCTGCCACACATAATTGACAAAGACAATTGCCTTACCGCTGTGCTCTAATAAGTAATTGAGCAAGGCCTCTATCTTAGGGTGGTCCATAGAATGCTCCTTCATATCATTAGCCATATCAATGACCTCCCCAAACAACTTATTCCTTTTCAGCATCTTTATTGTTGAGGTATTATTTTTCATAAGGCCTTCTAGATAATTGAGCATGTAGGAGATGCTCTGCGTTTCAGCAAGCTCCTTTGCCCTAGCCATAAAAAAGGCTGCCCAATAATAGCGCCTTATTATAGCTCCTTCTTTGCCATCTACTCCCTCCAACATTTTACCGAGTTTTATGAATTCACTCTTGGTCTTAGGCTCCCAAAAGCCGCATTCAACTAAATAAGTGGTGTATGACCTCAATAAAGCATTTATCTTATTTATGATGTCCATAAAATCCTGTGGCATCCCTATCCAATGTATGTGCATCCCCCTCGGAGACAAGTATAACATCACATCGTCATAACTCCTAACCTCCACGTGTTTAAGGTTTAAATTTAGCATAACCTCCATAGCAGCCTTCTTGCTATTTCCCGGAGAAGCTGTTAAGCCAACTACTCTGCCACTGTCTCCATAGAGTTTTGCCAACTGCACATAAGCGTATGAACCCCTGGCTCTATGGGCCTCATCAAATACTATAAGGGGAAAGGAATTAATGTTGGCAATGGAAATGTCATTGAGAATTGTCTCGGGAGTTGCGAAAACAAAGTTAGCAGAATATAATTCCTTGCTCCTGTTTGTAGAACCTGTTGCAATAGCATATGGTAAGTTGCTCTTGGCAAAATCCCTAGCGTGTTGCTCAACTAAGGGGACAGTTGGGGCAAGCATAAGAGCCCTCCCATAATGGGCCATAAGATAGAAGGCTATAAGTGTCTTGCCCGCAGCTGTTGGAAGGACTACGAGGGTGTTAGCTCTCAATGCCTTGTTTGCTATATCTTTTTGATATCGCCTCATGCTATGGAATCCCTCTATTCTTCGGAATTCTTTCTTGGAGCAATGTTGCGACCTTCCAGAAGGAGCAGTATAAAAATCAAAAGAAAGTTGCATATCTTTTTGTTGTTGCATTAATTGTCTTCGTTTTCCCCTGTCTATGTTTAAAGGCACGCCTATATTATATAACACAATAAATAAAAATGAGGCTGGATTAGATTTATATGGTAAAAAAAGCAACTATGGGGTTATGGGCAGGATAATAAAATTTCCTGGAAATGGAATTAGAAAGGCAGGAGAGGAAAAGAAAAAACCTAAGGCTAAGAAGTCCTTCCAAAAAATGGATATGGAAGAGTTAATCGTAGCAGAGCTCAAGAAAAACAAAAAAGAACTTATATGGGAGTTTTTAGGAGAGGAAAGTGGAAAGATTATTATTGCTGATAGCAGTTCTTTTGAGCGCTTTGTACTCAATTGGCTCATAAATAAATTCAAGGAGGTTAGGGGAAGGTTCAAGAGCTATGTTTACATAAGTAGGATGCTTTCAAGGTTTGGGGAGATAAACTACAATTATGTAGTGGATATGTTGGAAGAATTAGAAGTAAAAGGAGTAAATAGGAGAAGCTATGCGAGGATAGGAGATACCTGCTTCGTTATGACGAGCCTCTTCCCAGAATGGATAGAGAGAAGAGGCTCTGAAATGAAAAGAGAAGACTATGGGGAATTAGGCAGCATCTTCTATATGAAAGAGTACGGGAACCGAAGAGCAAAGGCAGAGCTTTTTGTGGACCTTGCGAAACGTTTTATGGAGTACTCCGACGCTGTGTTGGAAGCAAGGAATACTATTTCTTCAGAAAGACTACTCATAACGTTGTGAGAGCTTTATAAGTTTTTTTAACATAAAGGCCCTAATGGAAGGAACCTCAGAAGAAAGACAGGAAAAACTCAACGCTATTGAACTCCATAAGAAGTATGAAGGAAAGATAGAGGTTAAGCCCAAGATAAAGTTGGACACAAAAGAAGCTCTTAGCTGGGCATACACGCCAGGAGTAGCAGAGGTAAGTCTGGCAATAGCGAAGGACAAGGAACTTGCTTACAAGACAACTTGGAAGGGAAACAGCGTCGCTGTATTAAGCGATGGGAGCAGGGTGTTGGGTCTCGGCAACATAGGGGCAGAGGCTGGAATGCCAGTTATGGAAGGAAAAGCTGCTCTATTCAAGGAATTTGGAGACATAAATGCCATCCCATTGTGTGTTGATGCACACACTGTAGAAGAACTGGAAGCTGTAGCCAGAGCAGTAGCGTCTAACTTTGGCGGGATCAACTTAGAAGATATACAGACAAGAGTAGTCCTTGAATTATTTGATAGGCTCAATGGAACTCTTGACATACCCGTGTTGCACGACGACAGGCACGGAACGGGAGTAGTAGCATTAGGAGCTCTCATAAACGCCCTCAAGCTTGCAGGAAAAGACAAGAGCATCAAGACAGTCATCATAGGTGCTGGCTCTGCCTCAATAGGCATAACAGAGCTACTCTACGACTATGGTATAAGGAACCTCCATATATATGACTCAAAAGGAGAGATAACGCAAGAAAGAGTGGATGTCAAGAACAACTATAAGAAAGTCCTACTAAAATATGCGAGCAAGGAAGAGGGAGTTGCCATAGAGAAGGCTATGGAGGGAGCAGATGTTGTAATCTCTGCGAGCAGGCCTGGAGCAATAAAGGAAGAGTGGCTTAAGAAAATGGCAGACAACGCAATAATTTTTACTCTCGCAAATCCTCAACCAGAAATCCCATACGATATTAGTAGGAAGTATGCAGAGCTGGTAGCCACAGGGAGGAGCGACAAACCAAACCAAGTCAACAATGTCCTAGTTTTCCCGGGTATATTCAGAGGGATGTTGGATGTCCGCCTCACAAAAGTTGAGAACTCCATACTCATAGCTGCGGCTGAAGCACTAGCCAATACAATAGAACCAACAAAGGAACAGTTCATAGCGAGCCCGTTCAATAGAGCAGTTCCTTGCAACATAGCAAGAGCAGTAGCGATGAAAGCAGTTGATGAAGGCCTAGTTAAGAACTCTGCCATAAGCAAAGAAGAGATAGAGGAGTTGCTCCAAAAAAGAGTATGTAAGATATGAGTTGGCGTTGATTGCTAAGGCTTTTAAAGACAAAGAGCTATTCCCTAGCATGGCAGATTGGAATAAAGCCGCTTTTTTCAGCGTTGATGAGAAAGAGGAAGAGAGAGCTAAAAAGGAACTGCCAGGAGCCTATGTGAGCAGGGAAAAGTTAGACGAATATAACGGAGAAGGAGGATATGATTTTGAAGTGTTGTGTGTAGGTTATTCTTCCAAGGCAGGAAAGGAGGAGCTGTCTAAGTTTAGCTCATTGAGAGCAATTGTGTGCATATCAACTGGCTACGATAATGTGGATGAAGAGTATTGCAAGAAGAACAACATAGCCGTCTACAATATGCCCTACTATGGCACTGATGCAGTAGCAGAGTTTACACTGTTGCTTATGATGAGCACAATGAGGAAGCTCAACAAAGTCCTCAAAGATATGGAGAGCTCCCTGGAAATAGATCACGACGAATTGAGGGGAAGGGAACTTGGCAGGAAGACAGTAGGCATAATAGGGACTGGAAGGATAGGAAAGAGGGTTATAGAGTTGCTCCAACCTTTTGACGTCAACATACTTGCTTACAGCAGAACAGAGAAAGAAGAACTAGTTAGGGAATATGGAGTATCCTATGTGGAATTGGATGAACTACTCTCTAAATCAGATGTCATAAGCATACACGTGCCACTTACCAATGAGACAAGGCATATGATAGATGAGAGGGCAGTGTCCATTATGAAAGATGGTGCTATCCTCGTAAATACGTCAAGAGGTGCGATAGTTGATAGTGAGGCAATAGCAAAAAACATAGATAAGCTCTATGTTGCACTTGATGTAATAGAAGGAGAGGCACTATGCATGAATGAGCTAGACCTCCTCAAAGGAAAATGTAGCGTTGACGTTATAAAGGGGGCTTTCCTGGAAAAAATACTCATAAAGCACGACAACGCCATAATTACGCCTCATGTAGCATACGATACAGAAGAAGCACTTGAGAGGAGGATGGAAAATGTCATAAAAACAGTATCATTTATATTGGATGGCAGGGAATGCGATAATAGGGTGTATTAGATGGAAGAGAAGGTTGTTATGGTTATCCTTGTGTTTTCTCTCGTGGCGCTCGTAGGCTCTCTCTACATAGCAGGCCTCGCTAACGAAAGGAGCATTATCATAAATAGCAGCTCCGACAGCAACTACGGAATATCAACAATAGCAGAGGCATCTGACAGCGTCAAACCAGACATCGCAACAATCTCCATAACAGTTGAGAGCAGGGAGAAAACAGCATCAGCAGCTAGTAGCGTCAATGGAGAGAAAGTTGCCAAGATATTGGAGAAACTCAAGAAACTCTCCATAAATGAGGAGGATATAAAGACGGAATCCCTCTCCCTATATGAAGACTACCACTATGTCTATGGAGACTGCCCTAACAGCACGACAGAGTTCCCTCCTTACCAATGCAAGAACAAGAGCAAGGTAATAGATGCCTATGTTGCTACGCAACAACTATCAATAAAGGTCAGAGATGTTGAGAAGAGCGGCGATGTAGTGGATGTCCTCTCTACAAGTTCCTCCATCAACAACATAGGTTTTAGTCTAAGTGATGCCAAGAGGGCAAGCATTGAAAAGGAGCTGTTGGAAAAAGCTGCGAAGGAAGCCAGGGAAAGAGCTGAGAGCATAGCAAAAGGTATGGGAGTGTCTCTCGGCGACCTTATCAAAGCTAGCTCTTCAACAACACAGTATTATCCCCAAAACAGGTATTATGCTCTTGAGAATACTGGAAGTAGTGGTTCAACAGTAAGTCCTGGAGAGTTGAAAGTAAGCGTAAGTGTCTCGTCATCTTACGCTATTAGATGACAGCATCAACCTTGGCGCGCCACGAGCAATAGGGGCAATCAGCAGAGGGTTCTGGCATGGAGTGGCTTAGCACATCCAATGCCCTGTTAAGTAGTCTCTCCACATTAGATATGTCAAGAGAGACCTTGACAAGGTCGTGGTGGAAGACAAAATCGCCGTTCTCTTGGACAGCTTTGGGATGGTAGAATAACAAGTAAGCATAGTTCGCAGTCCTATAACCTAGACGGCTCAACAAGAAGGCATATATCTCAAGCTGCTGACTGTAATAAGAGGCAGTAGTGTCTTTTATAGGATAGCCCCTTGTCTTGTAGTCAAGGACGACGTGAAGGCCATTAATTAGTAGTAGGTTGTCTATGGCGCCCATAAGTGTGTTGCCATTGCCGTCTTTCCACCTTAAGCCTTTCCAAGGGTTCCTCCACTCCTCCAAGAGCTCCATATTGCCAAAAAGCTCTGCCTTGCCATCCAACTCAGCAAGCTCTGGCGGGAGTCCTCCTTTCCTGGCATAGCTATCAAAATGCTTCTTGAGGAGAGAGTCCATCCCAGAAGGCAGCGAAGGGAATATGGAGGCAGGCCTCTTTATACCCTTGTTGAAATGGAGGTAGAAACACCTCTCGCACTCATCCAAAAGAGAGAGCGTTGATGGTGAAAAAACATAACCCATAGAGTAGTAGGGCTGCGAAGGTTTTTATTGATAGCTACTGCTTAACGAGTATTTTCCACGAACCGTTGCTCCTCACAACAAAATAATAGGGGCCAGGAACACCTATTGAGACGTTGCTCTTAATTGAGTGAACTCCCACATCATAATTCTTGTTGCTTATTACTGCAATTGTCCCATCACCATCGCCTGGCTTGCCATCCTTGTTGACATCTCTATGCATCTCAACAAATAGGAGAGATGGAGAACTTGTATTGTAAGTTAGTTCAACTGTTGCGTTGCCCTTGAGTAGAGGATATGGGCCTACATAGGAAGAGTTGTAAGTTCCTGAGAACATGGCAACATCTACTGGAGGATTATTACTGCTGAGGCAACCAAAAAGCAATAGAACCATAGCAGATAATGCTAGAGGCAACTTGCCTCTCATAAAAATAGTATATTAGCAAACACTTATAAAAATTTGTATAAGGATAGTGCGAATAAAAAAGTAAAAAAAGAAATGGAAGAGGGATTACTTCTTTGGAAGGACCCTCCACACAGCTGTGCCGCAATTTGGGCACTTGCCCTTAAGGAACCTCCTGTCGTTGCCCTTAACCTTTTTAGTAACTTCCTCAGCATCCTTTATTTCTACCTTGGCCCTGCACTTAACGCAATAGCCCGTTTCCTTTTTCTTGCCAAACATATTTTCACCCTAAAATGGCATTGGGATGGGCTCTTTTTAAAGCTTTACAGTGATTAGCTTAATGTGGCAGTTTTTGAAGTTGTTGTAGGTATCGTCGCTGGATTAGCCTTATTCCTCTACTCCATAAGCTCACTTACAGAGGAGGTAGAGAACCTCGTAAAAACAAAATTAAGGAACAAACTGCTCAAAATCAAGAATAGAGGCATAGGGATAGGTACTGGAACGGTCCTCACAGCAATGCTACAATCGAGCTCTGCATTCTCAGCCCTTGTAGTCTCTCTAACGAGCGCATCAGCCATAAGCTTAAGTCAGGCAATAGCCTTGCTTATAGGAGCTAACATAGGAACAACAGTAACTGCTCAGCTCGTCTCTTTCAACATAACCATACTTGGACCTCTACTAATAGCTCTGGGCTTCCTCATCTCCCTAAAAAAAGAGTATGGAATTGCTGGGAAGTCCCTATTTTTCCTAGGTATTCTATTGTTCTCCTTGCAGTTGTTGGAGAGTAACCTCTCAACAATAGAGCTTGGAGGGTATGAAAAAGCCATAGCTAATCCCTACTTAGCGCTATTGCTCGGCATAATCCTTACGGCAGTAGTTCAAAGCAGTTCTGTCGTTACTTCCCTTGCTGTTGTGGCAGCCACTGCCGGGGCTGTGCCAACATTCTCGGCAGTGCTCGTCGTGTTGGGAGCAAATATAGGAACTAGCTCTACAGCACTCTTAGCAAGCAGGAGAGCAGATAAGTATGGGAGAGCTGCTGCAACATTCCACGTCCTCTACAATGTTGTTGGAGTTCTCATATTCCTCCCCATAATAATTCCCTTCTTTAATTTTGTAGTAAGCATATCCTCCAATAATCCTGGTAGGATAGTGGCGAACACGCACACGCTCTTTAATGCGGCGACAGCAATACTGTTTGCCATAGCAATGCCCAAGGTTGAGGAAGTAGTAAGAGGCATCAGTGGAGCTGGAGAAAGAGAAGTCTCTTTTGTTGCTAAAAACCTCGTAGAGAGTAGCAACAAGAAAAAGAGGATAGAGAATGTAAAAAAGGAGCTCTTTGGGAACATAGAGATAATAGCCAAGATGAGCAGGATAGTCAAGGAAACCTCCGACCTCTCACAAACAAGGGATGAAGGAAGGTTCAGGAAATACGCCGCGTATATAAGCTTCCTCCATGATGAGATAGCTGGCTACATAAAAAAGACTGCCGAAATGAAGCTATCCAAAAAAGAGGCCTCTCTCCTCTCTCTTGAAGCGCGCACATCCATCATCATAGAAGAGATTGCCAACAGCATAGAAAGGATATATGCTGGCCTTAATTTCTCAAAGATGAAGGCAAGCGACAGGTATTTTGTTGCGAAAGCTATGGAAACCCTTGCCAATGGAATAGAAGAGATATCCAAGGAACCAAGTAGAAAAGCTGGCAAGGAAACACGAGACAACTTATATAGCATAATACACGAATACTACAACTACTTGATCAAGGATTTCATAGGAGAGTATAAGGGAGAGCCCTCAACAATATATGGGATATTGGCAGAGCTCGAGAGGATAGCCCCAGAAGTTGTGAGCCTCTCCTACTCGTTGGAAAAAATTAAGAAGGGTTGATGATTAAAAATAGTTGGAGGCAAGATAGCAGTATGGGAGTAGTCAAGAAAATAAAGGTTAAGGAAAATGCATATTACACAGTTAACAAGGAAGGGGAGATAGTCGAGGTTGTTAGCAACGCAAATGTTGTTGACAGGATAGACAGGAAAGAAGGGAAAGAATACCACATTAATAGCAGGGGAGATGTTGTTGAGAAGGATGTCATAAATGTAAGCTTAGAAGAGTATAATGAAATGAAGAGGAGTGGGAAACTCCAAGAGCTCCTAAAATCAGGGGCAGTCGTGAACATAAGGCAAGAAGATGCTACATTGGGAGAGATGGAAGAAATAGAAGAAAAAGAGATAGAGAACTCGCTCCTACATAGAACAATAGAGAAAGTAGATGTAGAGAGAAAAGGAGATGGAAGCAGGGAAATACGCATAGTCCTAGATAATGGGAAGAAAGTCATCCTTAGAGAAGGCCTACTCGTCGGCGGCAGCAGTATAGAGGTTGAGTAGGTTGTCTGGAAATGCTGTAAATACAGCTAATAGAACCCGTGTGATTACAGAGAAAGATAAGGTTGTTTCTATAGAAGGCATGGGCAGAGTTAAGGAAATATTGGTTAGGTATCTGAATAAAGATAGTAGATACCACTTATACATAACAACTAAGAATGGGAATACCTACAATTTAAAGCTTCCTTTCAGTGTTGAGAGGCTTAGGGAAAAGTTTGGCAATGACATAGTTGAGAAGTTTCCGTATGCCATAAGACATGGCAACTATGTCATAGCTAAGCCACCAAGGCTTAAGGAATACTTAGAGCAAGCTAAGAGGACGATAAGGAGGGCTAAGGAGAAGTTGGAGAGTAGAACTTGGCTCGCCAGCTACATAGATAGCGATATGGTAGTTGCGATAATGGCATCAGAAGTGATAAGCAGGGCATTTATGTTGGAACACCAAAATAACGCGGAATTGCTCCTAAATGCACTATATGGTGCTACTGCTTTTCCTCTAAATGCGACGACCTCCAATGATAAACATAGGAGCTTGGGAGCTTACCAAACACTTGAGAGGAACTACAAGAAGATAGTCGACAAATACTCTAAATTTTTCACTGCGGAAGAGAAAAACATAATAGGTTGCAGGTCATTTATGTGCCAAACAAGAGTTGCTTACCTCCTTGTCTATGACAACATAAAAAGAGTAGAGAGGTCTGTGCCAACAGGGAAAGAGAGCAACTTAAGAAGGAGCTTTAATTCTTGGAGCAATAAAGAGAAGAGGCTATTCACAGCTTTCTTGTCTTATGCCATGCATAACGGAGGGTACTCCCTTGTTAGAAGGGCCTTGGGAGATGTATTCACAAAACCCTTAACTTATGACGATGCCCTCATGGAGATGGAAAGAAAACTCGGGGCTGTTGGAAAATATGCAATAGCAAACCTTAACTTGTATATGGCACTTGAGAATGACAAGGAGTTCTTAGTAAGTTCCTACTCTCGAAATCGTTGAGCTCCTCCTCTATCTTTTTGTTGTCTGCTTCGCCATATGTTCCAGAGCGGCCACAACACCTGTAATGCCTGTCATCTCCTATTAGGAGAATACCTCCTCCCATAACCGTTAGTTCCTTGTTGAGAAATTTACGAGCATCATCGTAGAGTTCCTTATGCCCATAACCCTCTTCCAATGGAGAAGCAAAAATGTAGTGGTTGCCAGCATTATCCTTCCCTTCTATATAGATGTGGGGTTGGCCCGTTTTTTTGAGTAAGAGGAATATGTGCTCCTTGCCAATTTCTGCAGTCTTGAGAATAGTATTATTGTCAAGCATAGGGGATACTGATGAAAAGACTCGCAACGCCTTCCTCTTTTGTGGGGGGGACGAGGGGTGGAAGGACATCCTAAAACCCATCTTCCATCACTGTAAGATAAATTAAGACAATAAGTTATATATAAAAGTTTCGGTAGAATAGTGGTGTATGATCCTAGCTTATATGGACAAAGCTCCTGGCAAATACATAGTAGAGGCTACAGAGAAAGAGCACAAGAAACTGCTCGTGGAGAATGTCCTAGATTTTGAGAGTAGCGAAGAGGTTGTTGTCGCTAGCCCACACAAAAGCAAGGAAGGAAAGGCTGCGATAACTGTCCATTACCCCGGAAACCCAACAAGAGCAGATTACGGAGGAAAAGAGATGACCCTTAATGTGAGCAACCCTTTCCTCTCTTATAGGCTCTATGTTGAGACTATTGAAGCATTGGAAGAAGATGGCATAGAGATAGAGATCACATATGAGGCAGACCATCACGGGCCAACAATAGAGAAGCCGATCGTCTTTTATGAGCTAGGCTCAAACGAGGAGCAATGGAACAACAGAGCTTACTGTTCGTTGATGGGAAAGGTATTGGACAAGGCATTGGAGAGCAACGAGACTCCCTCTTCTATCTTCTTGGCTGTTGGGGGGAACCACTACGCTAACAAGTTCAATAAATTGACGAGGAAGAAGGGGTTTGCATATACGCACATACTTGCCAAGTACTCCCTTGATGAACTTACAAGAGAGGTGTTTGGGCAAGCCCTGCAGAGAAGCTTGGCAGTAGCTGAGGCCGTCCTCATAGACAAGAAAGGAACAACAAAGGAGCAAAAGGAAAAAATAAAGTCTTGGTGCGATGATCTCAACATAAGTGCTGAGCTCATATGAAACCAATACTATTATTTATGGTTTGTAACATAATATTATTGTGAATGTGCAAAAAAGGAAAGCTACACAAAAAGAAAGTAAGATAAGCGATAAGGACATAGATGACGCGGTAGCAACCATAGATAAGGAAGGACAGTTAGATGTTCCTAGGGAATTGAAAAACTTGGTAAGGAAAATAGGAGTAAGGGAGCTTAATGTTGTCATAGCTGCCATATTGAAAAGATGCGATGGAAATGCCAGGTATGAATCCTACAATGTCCTCCAGCACATAATCCTCACCAAATACTTCTCAGTAGATGTTGTGCCAACATTACTAGCTATAATTAATAGGACTTCGGGAAGCTCCACATATGAAAGCTTGAGGGCATTCAGCAACCTATTGGAATACAACCACTTGCATAATGTAAGGAACAAAATTAATGAAATTATCTACAACACCGGCTATTATGGTATGAAAAATGCATTGGAAGCGCTCAATGTGTTGCTAAATAACGGACATAACTCTCCTATGTGGATGGAAAAGGTTTGGGAGCCTCTGTTCTCCTATGTCGTTGAAGAGTATGGAGATGATTTTGATAGTCAATTTCTCATATTTGGGTCCCTTGCATCCATTTTTAATAAAGAGTATATATCGCCAGCTATTGTCCCATACCTGCTCTATATAATGAAGAAGAGCAAAAAGAGGGAAACTGCCAACAACATAGCGAGGTTGAATGAAGCAATAAAAAAGAGAAAGCTAGGAAGGGCAGAGGTGGCACTCCTCGGTATAATCTTAGAGAACAGTGAAAAGAAAGAGTTGGAAAAAGCTCTGGAGACTCTGAGTGTTTTATTGCACAGGCCCAACTATGTAACTGCAGTATTCCTAAAGGAATTAAATAGGATAACTAAATTAATTGAGAGATGTGAAGAAGGGGAGGTGGAGAGCTTATTCAAGGATGTCTAAGGCCGCCAAGTTTTTAGTGCGAGAAGGTCTGCAACTATACGCAAAAGTTCAAGAAACTACGTTTCCTACCCTTCCTCGAGCTTTTGCTAAAAGCTCGACCAAAATCAGCTTTTTAGTAAAAAGCTGTCAAACTTTTACTAAAAGTTTGATCAAAACATCAGATGTGGAACCCAGGTTCCACTCCTCCTTTGCATATAGATGCCAGAGGGCAACTAGTTGAAAGTGGCGCTAGCCTATCTAGGATTTTGGCTCAGCCTTTTGATAAAAGGCTGATGGGGTTGCCCGGATTTGAACCGGGATCACCGCCGCCCGAGGGCGGTAGGCTGCCAGGTTACCCCACAACCCCGAGAAGTATTGCTAAAAGGCCAGAAGCCATGGCCGCCAGCGAAATCTTCCTAACTAAATCTAATCGGAAATCCTTAACAACATAGCCCATTGAGTAGGCAATGAGGAAAAGAGAAGCAATAAGAAGGAGAGAGGAAACTATGTTTTTTGAGAACTCAGCTAGTAGTAGTGTGCTCGTCCCAAAGAACACCAAGAAAGAGGCAAGAGCAAGTAATAGAGAAGGTCTCCTTCCTATTAGTGCTGGAAGCGTCTTACTTTTCCTTGCCTTAACATCACCCTCAACATCCTCAACATCCTTGACTATTTCCCTCGCCAAACCTATGAAAAATGCAGAGAGCAGGGCAAGGTCATTAATGTAGTTGCTCTCATTAGCAAGAGCGGCCCCAAATATGAAAGGCATCGCCATCGTCAAAGCAATAAAAAGATTTCCAGCAAGAGGCAAGTCCTTAAGCCTTTTGTTGTAGAACCAAGACAGTATCGCTAGAGCAAAGGCTATCAGAAATGGAGCCCTGCCAAGGGGGAACGCCAAGAAAGAACCAAGGACGAGGGAGGCAATGCCAAGCTTATATGCAACAATAGGCTCTATGTTGCCCGAGACAAGTGGCCTCTCCATTCTCTTATTGAGTTTATCAGCCTCAACATCGAAGTAGTCGTTGAGAGCAAAGGCGCCCATCTCCAAGAAAAGAGGAACAAGAAATGCCAGGAGGAGCTCAATTGGAGCTAGCTGCACATTAAGGATTATTAGCGAGATGAGTGTTGCAAATGAGAGCATAATGCCATGCTCTATCCTGACCAGCTTGAGAT
>RFJG01000010.1 GCA_003694965.1 Methanobacteriota archaeon
CGTTAAAGGCAAGAGACTCTTGGAAGACTGTCTTGCCACTCCCAAAAGGCCCGGGAATTATGGCAACTCCTCCCTTTTTTATGGGAAGAAATGAGTCAACTGCTCTTATGCCAGTTTCCATCTGCACTGTCTTGGATAGTCTCCTCTTGAAAGGCCTTGCCTTCCTTATTGGCCACTTCTCAGCAAGATAGATTTCAGAACCGTCGTCAAGCTCAGCTATGGCATCATAAACAGAGAACTTCCCCTCATATACCTTAATAACTTTCCCCTTTGTATTCGGAGGAGCAGTTATGGAGAGTTTGCCGCTGGAACCTAGTATGCTACCTCCAACAACTCTCGCGCCCTTTTTCACAGAAGGCGTAAATGGGAACTTGGAGCGCTTCGGAGCTTGCAAAAAAGGAGTATAAAAATCATCATCTCCGAAATTATTCATAGTGCCGTCAAAGACATTATCCACTAAATGAGGTCCCAGGAGTATCTCCAAGGGCTTTGCCAACGAAACAGCCTTGGCCCCATAACCGAGGCTTGTTGGGAATGAGAAAAGCTGGACATAGCTGATGTTACCCTTAATCTTTATTACCTCACCATATATGCTTGAACCGTCTTCTATCTTAACAAGGTCATATAAGTGAGCATTAAGTCCTTCCACCTTTGCCAGATAACCGCTTATTGATATTACTTTACCCATTTGGAAGCAACCTCCTGCAACATTATATGCCTAAATAACTGCTTGACAACGGGGAAGGAGAAGTCCATATATTGATCCTTCCCAAAAAACTTCAAAGTTCCATCTATCTTGGCAGCATAGATAGAAGAGAAGCCCCTGCTCTTCAAGGTCTTTATGAAGACAGGAGAGGCACTAACCCTCCTAACCCGGATCTCTCTCAGCGTCTCGGACAATGCCCACCTAACATAGTTTTTAGGGTTCCTCTTAACACTTACCTCCAACTCAGCCCAGGCTTTGTTAAATGCCGATAGTATGGATTCATAGCGGGCATAGGCAGTGTCAAAGTTCTCCTCTGCCCTCATAAAGGAACTGAGATGGACTAACCTCCTCTTGTAAAATGAAGAGAGTGCCTTCCTTTTTCTGTTATAGTTGGATTCCTCCATCTTCATAAAAGAATTAAGCCTTTTCTGAAAAGATGAGTGTATGCTCTCAATAGCCATAGCCTCCCTTGCCCTTACCTCGTCAAACAGCTTCTCCTTATCTCCTTCCAGCATCCTTAACCTCCATACCCTTAAGTTTTACATTGCCACTCTTATCCGCATAACCGAAGTAGCCCAGTATCGAGTAAAGCCTATTCTTTATGGTCTTGTAATACAAGAGTATGTTGCTTTTTTTCTCCTTTTCAACATAACTCTCTTTCAGTCTCTTCTCCTCGTCAAGGTAATTATCCCTTAACATATCATAATAGGATTCCAGCTCTTTCTTGTACTTGGCATCCACTTCCTTTTTCTTCTCTACGAAAAGCCTCCTCTCTTTCTTGAATTCCTCTTGAACTCTTCTGCGCATCTCAGCCTCTCTTGCTATGAGAGCATCAGCAAGACCATAGATTTCCATAGAGTAGGTTGTGCGCGTTTCTGTTGCCTTCCCTTGTCCTTTTTCCTGTTTTTTCCCGGGGCTTTCCCCCAAGCTTTTTCCATGTCCATGTCTTATCTCTTGTCCATCTCCTTTTCCAGTCTTTCCCTCAAACCCATCTGCCATAGTAGGCTATAACATTCCTATATTTAAAAATGAGTGGTAAATGAATGGTAAACCACAGTAAGGTAAAAGATAGTAAGGAAGCTCGGGAGGAGCTGACAGGCGCTGAGTAAGATAAGATAGGATAAGAAAAATAATAAGTAATTGGGCAATATACTAGGTTGATTAAAGTAGCTTTAGGTATGTGCTGGTATGTACCTCTTAACTAAGTGGTTAGGCAGAATAAAATGTAGGAGAGGGTTGGGTAAGGGATTTAAATAAGGATCTCCAAAGGCATAACATGGATGAATATGTCAAGGCTTCATTGACTGTTGTGAGTGCCTTCTTAGATAACTATATTTACACGGAAGAATTCATATCTAGCATAGAACATATGACAGTAGATGAATTAAGTGAGCATATTATGAGAATGGGCAATACAAAATTAGCTCACGCAATAATAAACAAGAGGTATGGGAAGGTAGAGGTATATGGATTGTTGGACATTCTGGATTTCATAAAAAAGGTTTCAGTATACTTACCGTTGGAAGTAAGCACAAAACTTACAAAAGTGTTCTCCTGCTATATATCATTTGTGGAGGAGAAAGTCGGCTTAGGACCAGAAGACGTTGGGGCAACTTTAATTAATGACGGCAAGAAAGTGCTTGCAGAATGTATGGGGGAAGTTAAGGGAGAGCCGTCATTTGGAGAATTCAAGAAACTCCTCCTAGCTTATAATGAGAGGTTATGCAAAAAACTTAAGGAGGATGACAGAAAAGTGATAACATCTCTTCTTTTATTGCTAATAGGTGAGAGGCCCTCACTCGTCAGGAATGAGAAAGACATATTGGTGGATTTAGTTAGTAGGAAGATAGAGAGCACGTATAAATTCGTGAGAGAGGTTAACAAGACAATGTTGGAGGATTCCGTATGGAAAGGAGAATTATTTGTAAGGTAAGGAATGAGTATGTGGAGAAGATGATGCTATTAGCTGGCATAAGTAGGGGAGAGGAGGGCATTATGTTTGTTGACGGAAGCTCAGACAACAATACCATAGAAAGAGACGTTGTTGTGCTGCCATTATATGATGCACACGAATTCATAAGGAGGAGAGTGCCAAAATATGGAGAGATTGACAAAGAGTAAGCTAATAGAGTTAAAGAAAAAACTCAAGATGCTGGAGGAGTCAAAGTCGCTCCTTGAGGAGAGGAAGAAGCAGTTAGCTGCTGTAAGGAAGAAGATGATCTTAACTCTAACGGATATGGCTTCAGAATACAACAAATCGCTCACAAGCTTTAAGGAGTTGAGCAGGAGATTCATGGACAATTACAGCATATCTGAGCTCATAGATGATGGGATAAGAGGGGGGAACTCAATAGGTCAAACAAAGATAAGGAAATATCTTGGGAAAATTTATACAACTCTTGATAGGGGCGAGTTAGCTGAGCCGAAGGGAGATAGCATCTCTCTCGTAGAAAAGAGAGAACTATTAAAAATAGTTGGTGAGTTGCTCGATAGTGGAGGGAAACTTGATGAGATGGTAAAAAGAGTGAAGATAATTGA
>RFJG01000011.1 GCA_003694965.1 Methanobacteriota archaeon
GCGGGCACTCCAGGCTACCCTACCCCGCTGTAAGGCTATTATATCCGGGAAAGCATTTATAAAACAGATTACTCCTCAATATTGCCTCGCAACATAGGCAACTTCTCCGGCTTCCTTGCCACACACTATGCAATTGCCTCTTGCTTCCTCTTTCTTTGATAGCAACCTTCCTCTTACTTCTGCCTTTACCTTCTCCTTGATTTTCTCATAGCACTCCTTCCCTTCCAATGACAAGGAACAGAATGGAACTCTCGCAATCTTGCCTTCCTTGACAGCATTTTCCATATCTTCTAATGTGTTAGCCTCTACTATGCTCTCCTCCAACCTCTTCTTGGCATCTTCCTTCATTTTCTCAAACATCTCGTTGGCAACCTTCTCTATCTCTCCTATTGTGTCAAGTGGCAAAGTTCTCTTACTCCTATCATACCTCTCAACAACTGTCACGCTCCTATTCTCTTCTTCCCTCTTTCCAATCTCTATCCTTATTGGCACTCCTTTCTGCTCCCATTTGTTAAACTTGAATCCCGGCGTCTCATCAGACTTGTCCAACATAACGCGTATACCTTTGTTTTTCAGGAGCTTCTCAACCTCTCTAGAATATGCCATAATACTCTCCTTGCTCTCTTCCTTGAATATGGGAACTATGACTGCTTGAACAGGAGACAAGTGCCAAGGGATTACGAGGCCCTTTTCATCCCCGAAAATACTTATGAGTGCTGCCAATATCCTGTTCATTCCTGGGCCGTAGCTTGTTTGCCATACATACTTCTCCTCTCCGTCGTCATCCATAAACTTAACCTCAAAAGGCTTGGAGAAATTCTGGCCCAACAAGTGTGTCGTCGCTATTTGCAAGACCCTCCCATCTGGCATTAGCGTATCTGCCGCACAGGTGTAGTCTGCTCCTGCAAACTTGTCCCAATCCGGGCGCCTGAAAAAAAGGAAAGGTATGCCAAAAGAACTACTAATTACCTTGTTAGTTGTTTCAACATCCTCCATAACTTGGTTCTCTGCCCCTTCTTTCGTGGCAAAGGCGCAATGAGCCTCTATCCATAGGAACTCCCTGCCCCTCATTAACGGTTTCGTTGCCTTTGTCTCATACCTCCACACAGTACCGCTCTGGTATAACTTAATGGGCAAGTCTTTCTTCCCTTGTGTCCAGAGAGCATACATTGGATACATAGCTGTTTCGCTAGTTGGCCTCAACGCAAGCCTCTCTTCCAGCTCATTGAAACCTGCCTTACTTATCCAAAATACCTCCCCCTCAAATCCAGCAACATGCTCCTCTTCTTTTTTGAGGTAGCTCTCTGGTATTACTGCTGGAAAATGAACTGGCATATGGCCAACATTGTGGAGCTCCTCCTCGTAGATCTGGTACATCTTCTTGAGTATGAACATGGCCCAGGGCCTAATGACAATAAAGCCCTTTACACCATAGCGTAAGTCAACTAACTCTGCTTCTTTCATTATATTGTTATACCAATCAGAGAAATTGCTAACAACCATGCCCCTCTATTATAGGCTAACCAATAAAAAGGTAAGAGATTAATAATAAGTAATGGTCAACAGAGTAGCTAGGGGCGGAAAAACATTCTATTCTTGTGAGTATTGCAAGAACCTTTATGAGAGCATTATATGGGCGCAGAAATGCCAAGCCTGGTGCAAAGAACATAAGAGCTGCAACATCAACATAACGAAGAACGCTCTTAGGAGGATAGGCTTTGACCTCTAAACTTTATAAATTCTTTTAACTTCTTAACAATGCACGCCTCGGTAGCTCAGCCTGGCAGAGCGTCCGCTTGGTAAGCGGAAGGTCGAGGGTTCAACTCCCTCCCGGGGCTATCTTGTTCTCGTAGTAAGAGCAACTAATTTGTGATAACCCGACGAACAAAGTGAGTCGGGAGAGATTTGAAGCCGAGAAGAGGGTTCAACTCCCTCCCGGGGCTATCTTGTTCTCGTAGTAAGAGCAACTAATTTGTGATAACCCGACGAACAAAGTGAGTCGGGAGAGATTTGAAACCACGCAGGGGGTTCAACTCCCTCGAGCTTTTGCTAAAAGCTCGACCAAAATCCGCCTTTTGATAAAAAGAGGAGCTGGAGCAACATAGCATTATATAGTGGGAAATTAGTATTGGCTAAGTCTTATATAGTGGGAAAGTTCCCTATGCAAGAGGTGGAAAATATGGAAGAAAAAAAATACAGTTTTGTTGGAATGGGAACGGTTGTTCCCTGTTTGCAGAAGCAGCTAACTTCTTTTTCTTGCCTTCATAGGCACTAAGCTATTAACACTACTTCCTATTCGTGGAGGTGCATTATCATGATAGAGAGAGTAGTCTTTACTAGAAAGAAATATGGCAGTAGGGATATCTCCTTAGCGTCATTTGGGAAGCTCTCCCCTCTTTTGGATAAGGAAAAGATGGTATTGCAGAAGTATGCTGGGCTTTTCTATGCGGGTATGTCAGTTACTTGGCAAGACATAGATATGGAAGCAGTGCTGAGGAAAGCAAGCACATATGGAGCAAAAGTCATAACATTAGATAGCGACACCTCTATTATTAGTGGCGTTCCTCTCCTCAACATAGCGAGAGTAGCTACTAATTTTACATTGTCAGGAGTAGCACAAGCTCCAAGACCACTAATGCCCAACACAACCCTATGGGATAACAGAGAGCTCGCAACATTGACGGACGTTGGGAGCTTTTCTGGCGATACCATTAACTATGTCTTAAGGAACTATGACAACATAAGTGATGTTGTCTTAGGTCTCGCCTGTAACTTAGCAACAATTGAGCAGGGCAA